>JAPVVG010000231.1 GCA_028571455.1 Desulfobacteraceae bacterium
ATTTTTACTATGATCCATAGACGGGAAGAAAATCCTTGCTAATGGTATCAAGCGCAAGTGTCAATAGGCATCATTGCCGGTTGAATCGGCTGGCACCGCTCCGAATTCTGCAGGTTTGGCCTGAATGCTTACCAGTGGATTCTCTCCATCAAGACCTTTGGGCAACGGTATCCCAAGGATGCAAGTTACCATCGGAACCAGATCCAGAGTTGAAGCAGGGCTGTTAAGGAGATGACGGCCGGGAAGTATGCGAGCCAGTCCGGGACCGGCTACCCAGAATGAAACAATGGAATCATCCGGATAGTAACTGCCATGGTGACCGTACTTGTCGAAATTACGTTCGAAGTAAAACCCTTCTTTATTGATCAGCTTGATGTCGGGGGCCGTTTCTTTCGTGTATTGCTTTCTCAGGCCCTGCACTACATATTCCTTCAATTCAAAACTTTTTTCCAGCATACTCAAGGGTTGCAATGCCCGTAGAAATGCAGCGTCGTCTTTGACGTCTGCTTGATAGGTGCGCCAGTCGAAAGCCCACCACTGATCCTTTTCCTCCAATCCATCATATCGCTCACCGGGATACTGGCGTATTACCATTGTATTTATGCACTCCAGGATATCCACATTTACGAGTAGCAGATCAACTGCCGGCTTGACATCAGCTAACAATCCGGGGGGATCCATCCAATTTCGGGTTTGGCGATTTTTGAGGTAAATTTCCTTGGTGCAGGCCCCCGGCATAATGACCGCCTCAGCCTGACGATTGTCCGTTTCCAATCCTGGCAGTTTAAACTGCCCGCGGAGACTGCCATTGACTGTATCATCTCTAACATGTTTATTAATTTTCGAGAAGCCATGATCTGAAATCAGAAAAAAAATGATATCCTCATAACACCCCGTCTCCTTCAAAAACCGGATCAACCTGCCTACCAGCGGATCCAGGACATTTTTAGTATAATACTTCTGTACCGCGTCTATAGAAGCATTTTGCTTTTCTAAATCCCGGGTCGGAAAGTGGGAAAACAGGTCTGTCCCGAGCAATTCCACTACCATGAGATCAGGAATCATGTGCCGATACTGGAGGACTCCTGACAGACTTTTGCTATATGACAATACATGGCCTGTGAAAAAGGCGCTAAGTGTCCTGTTATCGATATAACTGCTATCAGGGAACCAGCATCCGTTACGGAGGAAACCCAGCAGCGAGGCGTTTCCCCAGAAGAATGCACCGGATTTCAAGGACCAGTCTGCCCCCTTGTTTACCATGAGCATGCTGGTCATGGAATGTTTGCCTGCCTCCCCGACATAGTCGAAGAGTGTTTTGACTCCCCTGGACTTCAGAATGCGATTAATCCGTTGCTGAAAATAGGAGATCATTGTGTGTATTCTGGCTGTGCTTCGATCAAACCATATGGTGGAAACAACTCCGGTTCGCCCGGGGTAAAGCCCGGTGTACATAGAGGTTGTATCCGGCACGGACCCACCGGGGATGGTCGTGAAAACCTCGGGAAGATAAACATAAGACTGCTTGTTTTGAGAACCATTGATAAGCTCTTGGAAATGCGGCAATTCCTCCAGATTGTTTTCGATAATGCCTTGTTTCAGCCCATGGAATTCGATGACAATCACCTTGAGCGCTGTATCGCCGGCATTCACCATCCTAATCGTGAGCATCAACAATATCAGTATAGCCAAAACCGACAGAGCCGGCTTTTTCAACAAGAAATGGGCCATCACCAGCTTACTCCATTTATGCAAAAGTTGTTCGCACACAATACTTAATCCGCTTTAAAAGCCAGTGTCGTCTTGCTCACCCCAGGCAATAAAATATTTCTTCCTGATAAAAAATACACGGCTTCGCCCAGTCCACCGAAAATCATTGATGCCCATCGATACATTTCCCGTGGTGGAAGGGTATAGCCTCCGATTATTGTTTCAACTTTCTTAAAATCAGTAATCGCCATAAGCATCTTCATTGTCTCTGGTGAAAAATCGTAGAGATGATAGGGTGTATGATAAAGATCCAATTTCCTGCTGAGAGGGCCCAGTATCCTGACTATCGGAGTCGTGTGAGGCCAGCGCAGCAGGATAAGACCACCGGGTTTGAGAATCCTGTTAATCTTCCTCAGTAACGACAGGGGATCGTTGATATGCTCAATGAGATAAAACAGAGTAACAACATCGAATAAGTTCTCAGGAATATCAAGATCTTCCAGTGGTTGAGAATGCACATGGATACCCCATTTGTCCTGTGAATATTGCCTGCCCGTTTGTGATACCTCCACCCCTTCTACATCCCATCCCCGAAGCTGCATTTCCTTTAAAAAAAAACCGTATCCGCAGCCAATATCCAGCAATCTTCCCCTGCCGGTATTTATTTTGGCTTCTATCAGATCGGCAGATTTATTGATAATTTGTTTCATCATCTTTTCCCACTTGTTTATTTCTTTTAACTGGGTGGGCAGATAATCTTCATAATTTTTCATTAATTCTTGTGCTGTTGGACGTGGATGAAGAGACACAAGGCCGCAGTTGAGACAGCGGTAATATTCCCACTGATCTTTTTCGTGGATAATGCGAAATTCTGAAGCATTGCAAAGAATGCAGCTACTTAATTTTTGCATGGGAACAATCCCATTACGATCATTTTTTTCTCAGAAACCCTCTTTAAATTGTCAAGAAAAGTCTCAACCATTTTATTGTGTTTAAGCCTGACCTTTAAACCCCAGAACATTTTTCTGACAAAGCCATTCGGCTTCATAATAATCGTCTGAGTGACTCGAGTGCTTTCACCAATACTTTCAAATTCCCAGATTTCCGTTCCTCCGGCAAAAAAACCGTCCAGGAACTGAAGCCTGATTTTAGTATCGGGAATTACTTCCTCTACCCGTGAGCGCCACTCCAGCTTAAAAATATGATCTATTTTCGTCCTGACCAGCGTCCCCGCCTGATAGGGTAACGGGGGTTCATAAGTTACGATGGTACCTTTCGGACATATCTTTTTGAACATTTCTTCCTGTGTCAGAATCTGAAATATCCTGCTCCTTTCTGCCTGAATCAGGCGGGTATGCTGATTGACCTCTCCTCCATAAACATCATATTCTGGAGATTTGACAGTGTATTTCGTGGAACATCCGAACAAACACAGGATGAGGACACAGATTGAAAGACAAACCCGGGCAGGTTTCCTTCGAGGAAACTTGCTCAACAATACCTTACCGTTTCGTTGCTTAAGGTGGAGATATGTCTTGTAGTTTGAGTTTGACATTTTTTTATGTTAGCTATAGTAAGTCGCTTGATAAAAATCAGACATAATCTTCAAAGGAAAGCGAAATTAAACACAATAAGAATGTGCTGTAAAGTTTTTTATGGAAACATGAGGATCGGAAATGGAAATCTTGAAGGTCATTTTTTACTGGATTGTGTATCCCTTGACACGTCCTTTTTACCTGATTTTCTTCATATTTAATACTTTCGTATTAGGCCTGATTGTCATCATGATTTCCCCGTTCGACAGGAATGGAAACATAGTCCATTACATAGGCAGGTTCTGGTCTCTGCTAAACATCTTCCTTGCCGGTACGAGGGTGAGGATCAGAGGCAGGGAAAAGATAGATAAAGGCAGTAATTATATAGTTATGTCAAATCACCAGAGTCTCTTTGATGTCTGGGCTCTGATAGGGAAACTGCCACTTCAGATCCGATGGATTGTCAAGAAGGAGATAAGAAAAGTTCCTGTCTTTGGCTACGCCCTCGAAAAAATGGGACATATTTACATCGACAGACATGATCGAAAAAATGCATATATGAGCCTGGAAGCCGCCGCTCAAAAAATTAAAAAAGGAACTTCTATTATTATTTTCCCCGAGGGAACAAGAAGCAAAAATGGCCGCCTGCAAAGATTCCGCCTGGGCGGGGCAACCCTGGCCATTAGATCAGGTGTCCACATTTTACCGGTAACCGTAAACGGGGGCCGTTTCGCACTGCCTAAAGGCACCCTGGCGATAATGCCCGTAAAGATGGAGATTGTAGTAGGTAATGCGATTGATACGTCTGCATTTGACGAGAACAACAAGGAAGAACTGACGGCCGCTGTAAAATCCGCTATAGAGAAAAATCTTGATCTGAAGTATGGTGCACTGATACAAACAGAATATGCGGCGCGGAAGGAATAAATGAGAAGTCACAAACTTGACAGTCCGATTTCCTATTATGCAATCTTCCTGTTAGTTCGGTACATGCCCACCAGACTATGCCACTGGCTGGGAAAAATCGTGGTATTACTGGTTCATGCGTTTTCCCGTAGGGACCGCAATGGATTAGCATGTAATCTTTCCATGGCCATGGATAAACCGGTGGATGATCCCTTTATTAGAAAAACGGTCCGCCGGACTTACATAAACTACGGGCAGTATATGGTGGATTTCTTCTTAATACCCCAGCTCCCGCCCAACAAAATCAGAAAGTTTTTTGCTTATATTAAGGGAGAAGACATTCTTAAAAAGGCTCTCGAAAAAGGAAAGGGGGCAATTTTTCTGACGGCCCATGTGGGTAACTGGGAAATCGGTGGGAGTATGCTGCGACTTCTAAATTACCCTCTGGCCATCGTTGCCATGGCGCACAACTCTACAGCCACAAATGCCCTGGTTAATCACCTGAGAAAAGACAAGGGAATAAGTGTGATTGAGATGGATCATGGGTCGCCTTTCTCCGGCATCGAAATTATGCGATACCTCCGCAACAATGGAATTGTAGCCATGGGTGGTGACAGGGATTTTTTCGGACGGGGACGGCCGATTACCTTCTTCGGCAGGAAGGTGATTTTCCCAGTAGGACCTGTTATTATGGCCATGAAATCAGGGGCGGCCCTCATCCCCTCGTTTGTTCTTAAACAACCGGACGGCAGATACTTCGGCGTATTGGAAAAAGCCATACCCATCTCTTCGGAAGGAAACCTGGATGATGACATCGAAGAAAATCTTGGCAAGACAGCCCGAATATTTGAGAAATATATCCGCCGCCATCCCGACCAGTGGTATTGCCCTGATCCTGTCACTGAAATGGTGGCGAAATGAAACTCCTGATAGTCGCACCCAAATGGCCTGAAGACAGTCTCTGGGGACAGATTTACTTCCGTTTTCCCTATCTTGCCCTTACGATACTGGCTGCTCTTACCGGTGAAGAGTGGAAAATTTCCATCATTGATGAAAATGTGGATGCTATCGATTTCTCTGATTTGCCGGATCTCGTTGCAATTTCCATCATGACACCTCTAGCTAAAAGGGGATATGAAATTGCCGACGCTTTCAGAGGAAAAGGGGTGTCCGTTGTATTAGGCGGCATTCATCCCACCATGATGAAGGATGAAGCCAAAACCCATGCAGACTCGGTGGTCATGGGCGAGGCTGAAGAAACCTGGCCCCTTGTGCTTTCAGACTTTAAACGGGGTAACTTGCAACCCTTTTACGAATCCGCGAATTTCTGCAGTCTGGACAAGCTTGCCGTCCCGAAACGAAACCTTTTAAACAGGAAAGGATATTTCTTTACAAATACTGTACAAACGACACGCGGGTGTCCCTTTGACTGTGTATTCTGTTCTGTTACCTCCTTTTACGGCCGTACTTACCGTGTAAGGCCGGTAGAAAATGTCATCAGCGAAATCGGTCAGATGGAAAAGGGATTTCTTTTTTTCGTCGATGACAATATTGTGGGAAAGCCATCTTATGCAAAAGAACTTTTCGGGGCGCTTATCCCCCTGAAAATCAAGTGGTTCAGCCAAGCCTCCCTGAGTGTTGTTAAAGACAGAGAACTTCTGAATCTGGCTCAGAGGAGCGGCTGCAAGGGGCTTTTTATCGGATTTGAATCCCTGTCGCAGGAAAATCTGAGGGCAATGGGAAAATCAACCAACCGCGTAAGTGAATATAAGGATGCCATTAGAATGCTTCATGACCACGGGATCGGCATCCAGGGGTCATTCATTTTTGGTATGGATCATGATGATTCATCTGTCTTTTCCGATGTGATACGTTTTATCGAAAAGACTCATCTTGAAGCGGTTTTGTTTTCAGTTTTGACCCCGTTTCCGGGAACGAGGATCTACGAAACTTTGCAGAGAGAAAACAGGATAATCGATAGGGGCTGGGAAAAGTACGATATGAATCATGTTGTATTCAGGCCTAAAAAAATGACCCCGGAAGAATTGCAGGAAGGTTTTAACTGGGCATACAGGAGATTGTACGGACATCGATCAATCCTGACAAGACTCTTCCCTTTCAATAGAAACAGTCTATTTTACGGCGTACAGAATTACGGCTTCCGGCAGGCATGGAAAAAGACTCTAAGGAATATGCCATGAAAAAAAGTCCCTTAAAAAGATATGCTGTTCTCATATTCATGGGCCTGATCCTGTTTCTGAATCCGTGCCATGTTTTTCCATCCGAAACCAATTTGCATACGGAATCGGAATTGAGCTGGGTGATAAAAAACATGAAAAACAAGGAAAAAAGTCTGAAAACCCTGACGGCAAAGTTTGCGCAAATCAGAAACACCAGGTTGCTCAAGGAACCATTGTATTCCGAGGGGATAATCTATTTTGATTCAGAAGGCAAAATGCTCTTTGAAGTTACCAGCCCATCATCTGTAATGGTGCTTATAAAAAGTGGATTGCTTCTTATCTATTACCCTGATATATCAAAAACAAAAGAAAAATATCTCGGA
>JAPVVG010000232.1 GCA_028571455.1 Desulfobacteraceae bacterium
CACAGTGGAAAAGGCGGTGCAGGCAATGCAAAAAGGGGCTTATAACTACATTCTTAAGCCTTTTGATAATGAAACGCTGGTTATTTATGTGAACAAAGCCGTTTCAATGTACCGCGTAGTCAAAGAAAACAGATACCTGCGGGATGCTGTAAAGTTAAAGTACAGTTTCAGCAACATAATCGGCAAAAGCAAGGCGATGCAGGATGTTTTTGAGATAATACGTAAAGTTGCGTCAACCAATGCAACCGTCTTGATCGAGGGTGAAAGCGGCACAGGGAAAGAGCTGGTGGCAAAAGCCATTCATTTCAACAGCCCGAGGCGTAATAAACCTTTTATTGCCGTAAACTGTAGCGCCCTTGCTGAAAATCTTCTTGAAAGCGAACTTTTCGGCCACGAAAAAGGGGCGTTTACCGGCGCCCTGACAATGAAAAAGGGGCGGTTTGAACTGGCTGATGGAGGAACGCTGTTCCTTGATGAAATTGGTGAGCTTTCTCAGAGCCTCCAGGTAAAACTATTACGGGTTCTCCAGGAAAAAAGTTTTGAAAGGGTCGGCGGAGTTAAACCGGTTTCTGTTAATATCCGCATCATTGCCGCCACAAACAAACAGTTAAAGGAAGAGATGAAGCATGGTCGTTTCAGGGAGGATCTGTTTTACAGATTAAATGTAGTGAATATTGTCCTGCCGCCTCTGAAACAACGCATAGATGATCTCCGGCTTTTAATTAATCACTTTATAAAAAAATATGCTGATGAACGCGGCTCAGATACTCCTGTTAAGGGTCTTGACAATGAAGTTGAACGTCTCTTTAACGATTACAACTGGCCAGGAAATGTCCGGGAACTGGAGAATGTTATTGAAAGGGCGATGATTATGTGTCCTGATGAAATCATCATGGTGTCCGATCTTCCAAAGGATTTTAAAGAAAGTGCTTACAATACATTGCAGTTAGATATATCAGTAAATTCAAAATTATATGAAACACTGGCTTTTATTGAAAAAAAGATGATAGAAAGGGCTCTTAAGCTGGCAAATAATGTTCAGTCCCATGCTGCTGAGATGCTCGGTATCGGAAAAAGCGGTCTTAACCAGAAAATAAAGAAGTTTAAATTAGATGTGGATCCAAAAGATTGAACCTTGAATTTCTATTAAATATTAATAGGTTATATTATAAAGCTTCCTAATCGGTTGGGTTCAAAATATTGAACTGTGTCAAATAATAGCCAATTGAATTAAAAACAGTTGGTTATCCTGATTCTTCCTAAAACCGGTTCATTAATTTGAACAAAACATTAGATCCGAAGATATCAAAATAAATGTAAAATAAGATGATTTTTTATTTTGTTAAACCGTAACATATAGAAATTGTGGATATAATGTAAAATGAACGGGCAGTTTAATAAGTTTTATAACAGTTTGGCAAGAAACTTGCTATTATTATAGATAACCTGATAATTTTTTCATCTGTTTTTCTCCTTAACGGCCAATCGGTACCTCCCCCGATTGGCCGATTTTTTTTCCGCTTAAAATCCTATATATTTTCGCCCGCTATGAAATCTCTTAACCTCAGCTTCTTCCTGCAATGCCTGTACCAATGATTGAGGACTAAGCTTTTCAGGGTGATGAAAAAAATTCTTATCCCGCACAACCTTGAAATCTCCCGGGGCAAGATCTGTAATCTTTTTCAACGCTTCTTTGGTGACTTTATTTAGCGAGGAGCTGGTCAGAGGCTCCAGGAGCTTTTGGTAAAATATAACATTGCCGTACGGTTTGAGGTAATTAAAACCGATCTTATAATTAAACCTGCGTATCGAAGCGTTATCGAGACCTTTCAATCTGTTTGTCGTGCATATAAGGATTCCCCGGTATCTTTCCATCTGGGTCAGGAATTCATTTGTAAAACTAATTTCCCAGGATCGCTCTGCCTGATCACGGCTGAAAAGCAGAGAATCAACTTCATCTATTATCAAAATGGCCTCTTCTGACTCGGCTTCTTCAAATGCTTCTTTGATGTTCTGTTCTGTGCCTCCTACAAAGCAATCAAGAATATCGCTGGTTTTCTTGCAGATTAGTTCTTTATCCAGATGACAGGCAATATTACGCGCAAGTTCACTCTTGCCGGTGCCAGGAGGGCCGTAGAAGAGAAGATTCATATTTATCCTGCTGTTTCCATCAGATTGCTGAAGATAATTATCGAACTTTTCAAGCTGCTTCATCATGAACTGTATATTCCCCTGAACATTCAATCCTTTTAGGGAGTAGTTCTTTTCTACTGTGTCTTTATCCTTGTGCTTTTTACCGTAATTAAGCAGGTTTTCATGTGAATCAAGGGTCAGGGTTACGGCCTTATGGAATTTCTTTTTCGATTTTGCGCGTTTTTCAATAGCTTTTTTCACTGCTATGTCCATGGTGCCGGCGCTGACCTTATAATGTCCGGCAAGATTCGTAATATCAGTATCCGACATGAAATGTTCGGCCCTGTTGTTTTTCAACACAGAGTCCCAGAGACGGATGCGCTGTTTCCGGTTAAAGGGGATACAGCGGGACGTTATGTTGCGAGTTTAATTATGTTGTGGGTTTTAGCGTTTAGGGATATTATCATACATACGCATCCTGCCACAGGTTCGTAATAAAATCTTTCCAGGGGAGGATACATATATCCCCATCTTTTCGGGGGATATCTTCAAGAGTGACAAATATATAATTCTCTAAAAGTTCTTCTTCCTTAATAATTGCCATAAATACCGTCAGATATCATGGTTATTGCCAACTTATATGTCAAATATCACGCGGTCAAGACCTTTCTTGTGTATCCTGGCGATTCGTATCTTAGCATACCAAGAAAGAAGTGTTGTCAGAGATTTCAGGACGGAAATGTCGAGGGATATGGGGGACGGGTGAAAAAATAAATTTAGTAAAGCTTTTTAATTTTTCTGTGACTGCTCAAGAGAAGCCTTGATAAAATCTTTGAACAGAGGATGAGGGTCCATTGGGCGTGATTTGAATTCTGGGTGGAATTGACAGCCTAAAAACCACGGGTGGTTTTTAATTTCGACAATTTCAACCAGTTCCCCGTTCGGCGATGCGCCGCTTATGACAAGTCCGCTTTCTTCAAGTTTGTCTTTATAATCATTATTGAATTCATACCTGTGGCGATGCCTTTCCGAAATATTCTCCTTGCAGTATGCTTTAAAGGCAAAAGTTTTTTGTTGGATTTTGCATGGATATTCTCCAAGGCGCATTGTAGCGCCTTTATCTGAACTTTTATCACGCATTTGCATTGTTTTGGTTTTGTCATCATACCACTCAAGCATGAGATAGATAACAGGATGTGGAGTTTTTTCGTCAAACTCGCTGCTGTGGGCATCCGGCATGCCGGCCACATTGCGCGCAAACTCAATAACTGCTGCCTGCATTCCCAGGCATATACCAAAGAACGGAATTTTGTTTTCCCTTGCATATTTAACCGCACAGATCTTGCCTTCGATGCCGCGTGATCCAAACCCGCCGGGAACCAGTATGCCGTCGGCAATACCAAGGGTACCTGCGCAATTGTCATCATCAATTTTTTCTGAATCGACGAATATAAGATTCACATTGCAATCATTGGAGACCCCGCCATGAGACAGAGCCTCGTTCAAACTCTTGTATGATTCCGTCAGGTCTACATATTTTCCGACTATAGCTATGTTAACTGAATGTTTTGGGTTTTTATACTTTTCGACAAGCTTTTCCCAGGCAGCGAGTCTGGGCGCTCTTGTCCAGATATGGAGCAGTTCGACAATCTTGTCGTCAAGCCCCTCCTTGTGGAATATCAGAGGAACTTCGTAGATGCACTGAACATCTTTGGCAGTGATTACCGCATCAACATCCACGTTGCAAAAAAGCGCTATTTTGGCCTTGATATTTTTGGGAAGATATCTGTCGGTACGGCAAAGTAGTATATCAGGCTGAATGCCTATGCTTAGAAGTTCCTTTACGCTATGCTGGGTCGGCTTTGTTTTGAGCTCTCCTGCTGTAGCAATATAAGGAACAAGGGTTAGATGGATATATAGAATGTTTTCTTTGCCCACATCGGTTTTGAATTGCCGGATGGCCTCCAGAAAAGGGAGGCTTTCTATATCGCCGATTGTGCCGCCTATCTCCACAATGACTATATCCACACCATCAGCGGCAAGTTTGATGCTTTCCTTAATTTCATCTGTAATATGCGGAATGACCTGGACTGTGCCCCCTAAGTAATCTCCTCTACGTTCCTTGGTGATGACGGAGTTGTATATTTTACCGGTAGTAAAGTTGTTGTTCTTGCCAAGTTTTGCGTGGGTAAACCTTTCGTAGTGCCCAAGATCCAGATCTGTTTCAGAACCATCATCTGTTACAAAAACCTCCCCGTGCTGGAATGGATTCATTGTTCCGGGATCAACATTAATATAAGGGTCGAGTTTTTGAATGGTAACGGTAAGCCCGCGACTTTCAAGAAGCGCTCCAATGGATGCGGAAGCCAGCCCTTTGCCAAGTGAAGAAAGAACTCCACCTGTAACAATTATAAATTTTGTATTATAATGCATATAAAGACCTCAGTGAAAGAAGTATTATTTATATATTTTTTTGAAATCTTCAATAGTTTTTTGAATCTCGCTTAATTCTTCCCAGTCGCGTTGTTCCTGCTTACCCGGGCCAGCCTCTATGCAGGTTGATTGTAGTTGCTTGATATCGAAAAGATCCTCTGAAAATGAAGGAGTTATATCAATATTATCAACAACAATTTCTCGCAGCAAAGTATCGTTTTGATAAATCTCGATACGCATCGGATACCAGTTGTTATCAAACATCTTCCATTCAACATACCTGAATTCTGTAGTATCTTGTCTGCCGTGACGCGCCTTTTTGCTGATTATCCAGCGAATCGGCATGAACGTATCTTTATTTAGCCATACCTGAGGCGCTGATTCGTCAGGGTACTGAGCGCCCACTATATAGGCTATTTTACCGCGAAAACGCCCCAGGCTTGAAATTGATGTGTCAACTCCAAGCATATCAAGCCTTTTTTGGAGCAATATCCTGGAACGATAAAAAATAAGATCCTTATAAATGTCAAATACTGATCGAAAATCGTCTGCGATCTTTCCGTCGATTATTGTTAATGCCCGGCCTTTTGATACAACATGAATTTTTTGTGTATTTTCAGACAAAATATCGGAGCGGAACTCTTCCGGAAAAACATAGCTTAATGTTTCGTTTATTTTAACCGCCCCCATTTGCCGGCTGTTGTCATAAAAAATCAGCTTTTGAGAAACTAAAAGTCTTTTGGCTTTCCCGTATTTTTTTATCATTAAATCCAGAAGATGCGGCCCTTGCAGAACATAACAATTTGCCGGTGTATAACAGCACAAAACCATTGCAAAGCAAAAGACTATCGCAAAGGCATTTTTCAACGGTCTTAGGTATTGATACATTTTTATTATGATTTTATCAGGCAATAAATATATCATCCGAAAATCTGGCCCCATCACCAAGTTCCTCTTCAATCCTGATTAGCTGGTTATACTTTGCGATCCTGTCTGTACGCGACATGGAACCTGTTTTTATCTGGCCGCCGTTTACGCCAACTACAAGATCTGCGATAAATGTATCTTCTGTTTCTCCAGACCTGTGAGATATTACAGTAGTGTATCCAGCCTGCTTAGCCATTTCAATGGCATCAAGGGTTTCAGTTACCGTCCCTATCTGATTCAACTTAATAAGAATGGAATTTGCTATTCCCTGTTCAATGCCTTTGCCAAATATCTTTGGATTGGTGACAAAGATATCGTCGCCGACAATCTGGATAGAGCTTTCCAGCCTGTCTGTCATCAGTTTCCAGTTGCTCCAATCCTGTTCAGCAAGCCCGTCCTCTATTGAAATAATGGGATATTTATCGATTAAACCCTCATAATAGTCGATCATCTGTTTTGATGTAAGTTTTTTATTTTCCGATTTTAAATAATATTTTCCCTGGTTATAAAACTCGTTTGCAGCCGCATCCATGGCAAGCGCAATATCTTTTCCAGGTTTGTATCCGGCTGATTTAATAGCGCTTATTATTAATTTTATTGCCTCTTCATTAGACTTTAGATCAGGGGCAAAACCCCCTTCATCACCAACGGCAACAACAAGCCCCTTTTCTTTCAATATCTTTTTCAGGCTGTGAAAGGTCTCCGCTCCCATCTGAATCGCCTGGGCAATTGACTTTGCTGCAACAGGCACTATCATGAACTCCTGAATATCAAGATTATTGGCAGCATGTGAGCCGCCGTTAACTACGTTCATCATAGGCATAGGAAGATATCTGGCATTTATCCCGCCTAAATATCCATAAAGGGGCAATCCATAGGCAAGTGATGCGGCCCTTGCAGCTGCCATGGATATGCCAAGTATGGCATTTGCTCCCAGTTTTGATTTGTTTGGAGTGCCATCTAATTTAATCATATAGTTATCAAGGGTTTCCTGATCAGTAGCATCCATGCCGCGCACAGCCGGACCAATAATATTTCTCACATTATTAATAGCCTTTTTAACACCCTTTCCATTAAAACGCTTTGATCGTATATCACGAAGCTCGAGGGCTTCCCGTGTTCCGGTTGAAGCGCCGGAAGGCACAATAGCGCGACCAATGGCGCCGCAGGCGATAATTACATCTGCCTCAACTGTTGGATTCCCTCTTGAATCCAGAACTTCCCTTGCTTTTACATCAATTATTTCAGTCATGGCACCCTCCTTAAAATAGTTTTCCTAACTTGACATATAATTTAAAAATGTTACTCTGACTGAACTTTTATGTCAAGAAGCGAGGCATTTGAATAGGGGATATTTTTCAAGGGTTTCCAAATGTCTTGGAGTGGTTATGAAAGAGATAGACTTATATACCAAAGCACATCTTGTGGTTGCGGCAATAAGGATTCTTGAGCGCCAGGCTGATGCTTCCTCTTCTATTGAAAAAGTTTGTCAGATGATATCCTTTTCTCTGGAGCACGGCAATCTTATATGCAAAAAGCTTGACGAAATGGGAATCATAGAAATTGTTAAAGGAGCATACGGAACCAGGCTTTTTATTAAGAACCATTTAAAAATAGAAGAAATCCCGAGAGGCGCAGGCGAGAGTAAGTTAGAAGAAGAGCTTAAAAAATTTCAGAGCAGCAAAAAGGGTTTATCAAAAAAAATTGAGTTGTTTCAGGCTAAGCAGACAGAAAAGCAAAAAAATCTTTTTGCAGAGCTGGAGAAAAAACTGAAAAATCAATAATCACTTTTGAAAATATTCCGGACCGATCTTTTCCCTGGCATTTGACGGCACACCTTCCATCTGTAGAAGAAATCTCTTCATTTCTGATCCGCCCCCGAAATTTCCCAAATAGCCGGTGGATTTTATTACGCGGTGACAGGGTATGATAAGCGGAAAGGGGTTTCTGGCAAGCGCCGAGCCAACAGCTCTTGCGGCTCCGGGAGCAAGAATTCTGTCAGCCAGGCGGCCATAGCAGATTACCTTTCCTCTGTGTATCTGTCTGGTTTCAAGTAAAACCTTCTTTTGAAAATCATAACACAGAGTCATATCTATAAGTTCAAGCGAAAAACTGACAGGAGAACCTTCCAGGAAATTTTGTATCTGCAGACAAAGTTTTTTCAGCTTTTCGTGCGACTGCTCTAAGACGCCCGGCCAGTTTTTGCTTATTGTTTGAATAATGGGAATATCTTTTTGGGGAAGCAGGATATGGATGATTAAAGGAGCGGCGTTTTTTTGAACCCAGAGCATACCAATTTGCCCCAGAGCGGATGGAATTAGCTGATAAAAAACCCTAAATGTTTTGGAAACCATGCAATTACTCCTTTTTATGCATTTCGATCATTTTGATTTTAAATATAGGGACACTATACCAAGACAGGATAACAGGATAAACAAGATTCTGTTTTTTATCTTGTTGCCAAAGAAAAACCTGTATGTTTAATTATTAATTTTGGTAAACTATAGTGATCGTCATAAATAAGTTGATACATTTCGAACTGTCATTGCGAGGAGCGCAGCGACGAAGCAATCTCATTAGATTGCTTCGCTTCGCTCGCAATGACCACTTTCTTCTGACGTTCACTATAAAAGTTTAAATCAAACGTAAACTAAGGAATTTTGATGTTTTAATCCTGAATATCTTTGCCTGCCCGCCTGGAGGGTTAATCCTGTCAAAGAAATCTCTTTGAGAGACCTAATATATTGGTAACGTTCAAAAGTTGTGGCTTATTTAAAAATTGATTAAATCACGATCTCCTTCTAAGGTTATGTTTGGAAACAAAAACCAAAAAGAAAGAGACCGTGATGAAACATACAATTACTATAACACTTCAGTATGATG
>JAPVVG010000233.1 GCA_028571455.1 Desulfobacteraceae bacterium
ATAACCCATTTGCCCCAGATTGCAAAATTCGGGGACTATCATTTCAGGATTTCAAAACATGTATCTCGCGGAAGAACTATAACCAACATAAGGCCGCTTGACGACAAAGAGCGGGTCAACGAAATAGCCAGAATGTTAGGCGGAGTAGAAATCACCAGGGCTACCCTTGACCATGCGCATGAAATGCTTGATATGACCGGCAACCAGCCATTAGACAAGCGAAGCAACAAATGAACTTACTTATTAGCATCCCTCCTTTTTTGACATTGTGCTGCTTTTTAGGGCTTGCTGTTTTAACCGTTATACGTGGACGCAGGACAAAAACAAATATCCTCTTTTTTGTTACCTGCATACTCGGTTCTTTTCTTTACATAGATATATTATTTGCGTTTAACGTGAAATCCGCCGAGCTGGCGCTGACAATCAGCCGTATAGATCATTTTTTTATAATTTATCTTTTCCCCATATATATCCACTTTTTTCATTCATACCTTAACATTTCCGGCAAAATTTGGCTTATCAGGCTTGCATATCTTTTTGCCTTTATCCTTATGTGGTTTATTCCCACACCGCTTTATATCGAATCAATGCAAAAACATACATTCGGTTTTTTCGCAAAAGGCGGGCCGCTTTATCCTCTTTTCGGGATCGGAAGTCTGTGTATGGCTATAATTATTCTTACACTTATCTTTCAGGCAATTCGCAATGAAAAAAGCAGCATCCAAAAAAACAGGCTGAAATATGTTTTTGCAGGATTTGGAGTCATGGGGGTTATGAATGGGCTGAACGTTCTTCCGATTATGGGATATCCAGTATATCCTCCGGGCAGTTTTAGCTTTATTCCTCTTGTTGTTTTTGCAATAGGTCTTTTTAAGCATGATCTGCTCGATATGGGAATACTTATCAAAAAGAGCCTGGTTTACTCGCTGATAACAGCGCTGCTTACCTGCATGTATGCCCTTATTATTCTTTTCGCAAACAGGCTTTTTGCGGATTTTGATTTTTCCGATTCAATATTTTTCCATCTGCTCTTTTTTCTTCTTATTGCTTTTGCCATCGGGCCGCTCAAAGCAAAAATACAGGGGCTGGTAGATAACATCTTCTCAAAAGGAAAGTATGATTATCAAAAAACCATCAAAAATGTAAGCCGGATGATAGCCTCTGTTCTTAATCTTGATGAAATTGCCAAACATGTTATGGATACGGTTGTAAATATAATGAAAGTTGACTTCTGCGGCTTATTTTTATGCAATTTGTCGGAGTCTGGGTGTAAACATTTTGCGTCCAGGGGAAAATATTGTAATCTTACGAGTTCTATATCAATGGCCGATACCGATTCTCTTATTCAATACTTTAAAAGGCAAAGACAACCGCTAATAAAGAAAAAGCTTATGCAGCGATCAGGCGAACAGCATATTCCGGACGTGCTTTCAGATATGAACAGGCTATATGCAGAAATAGTTTTCCCAATGATTTTCGAAAAAAGATTAAGCGGGTTCATTGTGTTAGGTGAAAAGCTTTCAGGAGATCTTTTTACACCTGAGGACATGGACCTTCTTGAAACACTTGCCAGCCAGTGTGCTCTGGCTGTTGAGAATGCGCGCTCTTACAAACTGATTGATGATCTTAACAAAAATCTTGAAAAAAAAGTTAAAGAAAGGACTCTGGCTCTTCAAGAGGCTTTATCTGAAAAAGAACGTACCCAGGAGCAATTAATACGTTCTGAAAGCCTTGCCGCAATCGGGCAACTGGTGGCAGGAACCGCCCATGAGCTGAACAACCCGCTTACAAGTGTTACAAGCCTTATACAATCCACAATAGAGGATCTATCTCAATGGGATAACAGGACACCTCTGGACCAGGATCTGATAGATGATCTCAGGTTCGCAGACAAAGAGCTTAACAGGGCAAGATCGATAGTTGCAAGCCTGCTGGGGCTTTCCAGGCAGACTCAAACCTATACAGAGGCTGTTAATCTAAATTTGGTTATACAGGATGCGTTAAGGATACTACATAACCAATACAAGGGGCATGATATAGAAATAGTTGAAGATTATGACCAGGATCTACCGGATATCCAGGGAAATTTTGCTAATTTAGGCCAGGTAGTGATGAATATTATTAAAAATGGGATTCAGGCTGTTGAAGGTAAAAAAGGATTAATATTGCTTGCAACCCGCTTTGACAATAATACAAAGCATGTTGTCTTTGAGTGTGAGGATAATGGCCACGGCATTTCAAAATCCCATCAACAGGATATTTTTAAACCGTTTTTTACTACAAAAGAAGTCGGTAAGGGAACAGGCCTTGGGCTATACATTTGCCATGAAATTATCCGGAAACATGGCGGCGCCATAACAGTCGAAGACTCTGACAGACAGGGGACAAAATTTGTTGTAAGACTGCCTGTAATGGAAGCTTCACTTATTTAAAAGTTGGTTTTATAACGGCTCCAGAAATCTTCCTGTGTGAACTTATGTTCCTGGGTGCCGTGGTGCTCGACCGAAAAACTGGCACATGTTGCTCCCATCTTTGCGGAAGTTATCAGATCTTTTCCAGTTACCATACCCTTAATCATTCCTGCACGGTAGGCATCGCCCGCACCTGTCGGGTCAGATAAAACGTTTGCTTTTGCTGATGGTATTCTTGTTTCCTGATCCTGAAAATAGACTATTGAGCCGTTTTCGCCCAGAGTTGTAATAATACACTTTGTCATTTTAAGGAAATCTGAACTTTCAAGTTTAGTAGCTTTCTTTATCAGTTCCAGCTCATAGTCATTTGATATCAACATTTCGGAGCCGGTAATTATATCTGCCATCTGATCTCCTGACAATGCGGGAATAGTCTGGCCAGGGTCAAAGATATACGGTACGCTGTATTTCTTGTAAGTGCGGCTGTAGCTTATCATGTCTTCGATGTTGCCTGGAGCTATAATTGCAATCGCCTTTTCCTGCTTAATTCCGTCAAAATTATAGAGCGAGGGATATTTCATTGCTCCAGGGTTAAAGCCTGTAATCTGGTTATCTGATTTGTCCGTTGTAATATAAGCGCCTGCAGTGAATTCTTCCTGAATTTTCCGAATTCCTGCAGTTGGAAGGTTATGTTGACGCAGCCAGGTTTCATAGCTGTCAAAATCTTTACCAGCAGATGCTAAGATCAGCGGTTTCTCTTCTAACAGGGAAAGACTGTAAGCAATATTTCCTGCCGTGCCTCCAAATTTCTCGGTAAGGCCGTTAACCGTAAAGCATACATTTATAATATGTATTTTCTCAGGTAATATATGATCCTCAAATTTTCCTGGAAAATCCATTATATAATCATAAGCCAGGGATCCTGAGGTAAATATTTTCATGCGGTGGCTCCTTGTTGAAGCTCCCCGCCGCAAGCGGACGGGGCATTAAAAATCATAAATAAATTTTTAAGCGGACTCTAAATATTTCCTAACATATTATCATAACATAAAATATTATTTTATTGCAATACCTGCGCAAGAAACTTTACATATTCCGATTGTTGTGCAATATATTCTTGCGGTTAATCCATCTCAAGCATATCGCCTTTCTTGAATTCAAACCCGGCAATGGACTTGCCAGAACGGTAACTTGTGATTATTATTAATAGTTCAGCCACCAGGCACAAAGAAGGGATGTTATTGATAAATGGAAACAATACCTATCAAGCTCGAATCGCTAAAGGGATACCTTGAAGAACGTTTTGGCGGAAAACTTGAAATTCTTAGAGTCAAAAAGCTTGGGACCTTTACTGATACAATAAAAAAGTTAGGATATGGCGACACATTTCTGGTTACCTTTAGTAAAGAAGGTCAAGATAGATCGGTAGTATTTTCTACAATGCGAAAGGATAAATACGGCCACCAGTATCTGTGGGACAGGGCTAATGTTTTGATGTTTCAGTATGATGCCGGCCAACGCCTTCCTAAACATGCTCATCCCCTTGATATCGGATACTTCAACCACGAAGGGCTGGCTCGTTCTGTTCGTGATGCAAACATCTATTTTCTGCTGACAGAAAAGGTCGAGGGAACCGATTATTATTTGGATTTAAAACGCCTTAAAAATGAGCCTCTAACAGATCTTGATATGGAAAAAGCAAGGGTGCTTGGCGAGTATCTGGCAGAGATTCACAGCGAAAAAAAAGATGTACCGGATCTTTATACAAGAAAAATTAGAGAGCTTATAGGGCATGGCGAATGCATAATGGGTATTATCGATGGATATCCAAAAAATTATGATTTTTCCCCAGGCACTGCTTTTTGTGATATTGAAAAGCTTTGTGTTGAATGGCGCTGGAAGCTAAAACAGTATACCCACCGCCTTTGCCGTGAACATGGAGATTTTCACCCATGGAATATAAAATTTAGAAAAGGAACAGATTTTTCTACATTTGACAGAAGCAGAGGAGAATACGGAGAGGCGGCAGATGATGTTTCCACATTGAGTATCAATTATCTGCTCTATTCTCTCCTAAAGCATGGCAAATTAGATGGTCACTACAAAAAACTGCATGATATTTATATGACTACCTATTTGGAAAAGACAAAAGATCAGGAAATCTTTAAAGTCATACAACCTTTTTATGCTTTCAGATGTCTTGTAATAGCTTCCCCTGAATGGTATCCAAATCATCCCGCAGATATACGCAAAAAACTTTTTAACTTCACAAGAAACATTTTGGCAACAGACACAGTGAATATAGATGAAATCAACCGATATCTCGAATAACGGATGGGCTGTATGGTTCACAGGGCTTCCTGGGTCCGGAAAAAGCAGGCTGTCACAAATTGTGTTTGAGATGTTGACCGATAATGGGATAACATGCGAACGGATTGAGATGGATGCTATACGAAAGCAGTATGTTCAACATCCTGAATATACAGATGAAGAACGTGATTTTGTTTATGA
>JAPVVG010000234.1 GCA_028571455.1 Desulfobacteraceae bacterium
AGTATCTGCGCCGGAAATGTTTTTGATTCTATTTTTTTTGAGAAATTCGAGATATACGGCAAGGTCGCTGCTGTATGATTCAATGGTATTATCTGAAAGGCCCTTTTCAACAAGCAGGTAATTGATATACTGATCTACAAGGTTATCTAACATAATCGATTAGGTGTCAGGTGTTAGGTGTTAGGTGTTAGGTGCCAGGACGCGCAATCGAGACTGTTTAATACCTCTGCCCGGTTTTCCCTTACAACCACCATGTTTTCAAGCCTGACACCTCCCCAGCCGGGTATATATATTCCAGGCTCGATTGTAAAAACCATGTTTTTGTCAAGTATTGTGCCTTTACCAGGATTGATCCCTGGATATTCGTGGATGGCAAGCCCTGTTCCATGGCCCAGGCCGTGGCCGAATTTACCCTTGAAACCCATTTTTTCAATGTAGTCTCGAGCGATTTTGTCAACAGCCCTTGAGCTGATGCCCGGCCTTATGGCATCAATAGCCATGCTCTGTGCATTTAGCACTGTTTCATAAACCTTTAGAAATGTTTCGTCAGGCTTGCCTATTACAACTGTTCTGGATATGTCTGAACAGTAGCCGTTTATTCTTGCGCCCCAGTCAAAGAGAATAGGTTCCCCCTTTTTTATTTTGCGATTTCCGGGTATTGCATGGGGCAGGGCGCTGTTTGGACCTGATGCCACAATTATTGGAAATGAGATTGAGTCGGCCCCTGTTTCCCGCATCCCTTTTTCCATTTCCCATGCAGCCTCCTTTTCCGTTATGCCCGGCATAATATTATTTGCAATAAAATTTCTAAACGCCGATTCAGCAATGGAAAGAGCCTTCTTGATGTCTTTGATTTCCCCCTCTTCTTTTTTTATGCGAAGACTCTCAACAATGTCTTCTGTTTCTACGAGTCGAACCTGTAAGCCGTCGGACAAAAGCTGCCCTGTGATTTTGTTATACTGCATATGGGCCAGGCGTTTTGATTCAAACCCGAGTTTTTTTGTTTTAAGTGTGTTAAGAATATTTGACAACTCATTTACAAGCCCTTTTTTATAACAAATTAGCTCATAATCAGGAGCTTCTTGCTTGACTTGGAGTTCGTATCGTGAATCAGTGGCAAGGATAAGTCTTGTGCTTGTTATAAAGAGAGCGCCTGCTGATTCGTCAAACCCTGTATCTTCACCTGTAAAGCCGCTTAAATAACGGCGATTTTCCTCTACAAGAATCATAAACGTGTCAAGATCTTTTTCTGAAAGGATTTTTCTGAGTCGCAAAAGCCTGTTTTCGATTGTATTTTTCAAAATAATTTCCTAAATTAATATTTTAGCCACAGACACACACGGACGAGCACACATTTGTAACTGCTCAGGTTATTAGCCTGAAGGCTGTAGGCTGAAGGATACTGATTAATTTCCACCCCAACGGTAAAAACCGTATTTGGGAACAGTATTATTGAGTTTTATGAGCCTTTTCCCTAAAAGCCTTCAGCCTTCAGCCTATCTACCTGAGTAATTAACTTTATTTTGACATTAGAGTCAATTTTTTTCCAATGCATTCTGATATTATCATTACAGCCGCAGTTTATGAAGAATTGTCGGCGCTGATTGACAGGGTTGAAAAGCCTGTTGTTTCAAAGGTTGGGAAGCGTAAGATAATTTCCGGACATATAGAAGGTAAATCCGTAAAACTTCTTATCACAGGGCCTGGTCTCGTAAATACCGTCCAGGCTTTAACCGCAGCCATCGAAAATTTTAGGCCGTCGCTGATTATTCAGACAGGGTGCGCTGGAGCCTTTAAGGAGTCAGGCCTTAAAATCGGTGATATCGGTATTGCAACAGAGGAGATAGATGTAAATCTTGGCATTGAACCGGAAAATGGGAATTGGCCGTTAAATGAGCTTCCTTTTCCTTTACTTAACAGCCATGGCACTGAAATTAAAAACCGTTATCACCTTGATCATGAATTGGCAAATCTTGCTTTTAAAGCAATTAAAAATGGTTTAGCGGATAAAAATATCGGATTAATGAAGGGACCGTTTATAACTGTTTCAACAATAACTGCAACAGACATGAGAGCAGAAAAACTTTATAAACAGTTCAAGCCCTGTATGGAAAGCATGGAAGGATCAGGAGCCGCACACCTTGCGATACATTATAACATACCTTTTTTAGAGATTCGTTCTGCAAGCAATATGGTCGGGAAAAGAGATCCAGGCGCATGGGACCTCGCTCTTGCTTTTGAGAGGGGGGCTATGGCTGTTTTTGCTTTTATTCGCGATTTTGATCAAACATGCTTCAACCATTACAAAATTCATTTAAAAAAACCGTGAACCGTGAACCGTGAACGATTATTTAACTTTTTATGAAACAAAACTTAACACTTGGTTATTCAACCTGTCCAAACGACACCTTTATCTTTTATGCGCTTGCTCATAACCTGATTGAGAGGCGCGGACTTCAATTTAAGATAGAGCTGGCAGATGTTGAAACACTTAACCAGCAGGCAAGGGCAGGGGTTTTTGATATATCAAAACTATCCTTTGCCGCTATAGGCCATTTGCTTGATACATATGGAGTTCTTCGCAGCGGATCTGCG
>JAPVVG010000235.1 GCA_028571455.1 Desulfobacteraceae bacterium
ATACCTTGAATGTTTTTTGTTTCTTTGCTAACCCGGGTTGCCATTGATTTATTCTCTAACATTTTATTTCTCCTTCCCACCCTCTATAATATACACTAAATTATAGGTTGGGAAGTGTCTCACTTATATTGGCACAGAGGGGAGGCACAAACGGCCTGTAGCCTCAAAGACACCGCGCCCTTGATGACGCAAAACTTGCGGCGATGATATGGCTTGAAATGGGGAAAATGTGATGTAACGGCAATTCAGAAAAAAGATAACAAATTGACTTGTATGTTCGTTTAATATACACTTTTTTAGATTAATTTCAGTCGGTTTTTTGAACCTCAAACAGGAGAATCAGGTGACTAATCATAGTATTACATTACAAAAAAGCCCCATTTCTTCAGTCATATGAAGGATGGGGCTTTTTACTTTACAGACCTGTAACCATGAACTAAAAAAGGGGGTCAGCTATTTTATTCTTGACGATATAAACTTATAAACTGAAAATGTCCCATAAATACCAAATTAATGGAGGAATATGCCCCTTCAAACTCACACCTCTGATTCATTTGAAACTGCTCTATTAAATATAGTTAGCTCTTCTGTATCTTCTTTATCTGCTAGAGATATTGCCTGTAGATTAAGGGCTCGGCATGTTCCTGTACCGGATTACAAAATAACAAAATGCTTACGAGGGATGCTTGGTACTGGCCAAGTCCAGTATCAAAGAGGCAAATGGACTCAAGGCCAAAAAGAAAATGCGGAAAGCTCCCCAATAATCCCACCAAAATCTATTGCCCTCCCCCCTCCTGCACCTGAATTAGAAAGTATTTTAAAAGGCATCAAACTTGATCGACGAATAGATGAGGCGATAGAGGACACCCAACAAGCTGTTGAACAAGTATCTGCTAAAGAGGAAGGCCGGTGGGGTAAGTTTCGAAGGTTAGTTTCCTATTACCGCAAATGTATAAAAAATGAAGAAGGTGCCGAAGCATTTGCATTCCTTAATCAACACCTTGAAAGGTATATATATTTAAACAAATCTGGACATTGGCAACCGAGGCATGGATTGAGATGGCGATCAAATATTACCCTAGGACCTCACCTATCAGAATTTATAAAGAATCTTGATAAAGCATCTTCAGAACAAGCCGTAGTTCTTGGGTATCCGTTACAGGGCAAACATATTCAAAAAGAAGGAGAACCAGAAACTTCTTTTGTGCAACCTGTATTTTATTTACCGGTAGAATATTCAATTGCTAATGGTAGCCTGGTCTTTACTATTGATGACCCTCGTCCTGAAATAAACCTTAAATGGCTGCAGTACGCATTTAATAACAATCTCAAAAGGCAGCATAGTTTCTTGTCAGCTTGTGGATTCATTAACAGATCCCATCCAAATGATGAGATATATGGCACCGAACGGGCTGAAAGAATTCCCAGTCTTGAAAACTTAGTTGCGACTTTAAGTGCTTTTATGCCTGAACAAACCAGGGAACCTTTACACATTAATTCGATTACAGGCACTTCCATTTCTTCACCGTTTAAAAGCGGTATCTTTAATCGTGCAGTTTTAATGATAGCAAACAAAACACGCTATACTGAAACACTGCTAAAAGAGTTAGCCTTTATTGAAAAGACATCTGTTCAGAATCTAAACCGTACTGCTCTGAAACATATATTTGCTGATAATACGAATGAACAAGCATCTACAAAAGAGTTCTATATCCATGAAGGCATTATCGCTGAGACAATGCAAATGAATGCCGAACAAAGACGTGCCGCGGCATCATTGGTGAACAGTAATGTGACGGTGGTTACCGGACCACCCGGAACTGGAAAAAGTCAGGTGGTCTCATGTGCAATAGCTAATGCTAGGCTAAAAAACAAAACCGTACTTTTTGCAAGCCGGAACCATAAAGCAATTGATGCTGTATATGGCCGCTTAACAGATCAAAAGGACAGACCAATAATAGTCAGAACTAACTCAAAGGATGACCCAAGTTTTCGGTTTAACTTTAGGCTTGCTATTAAAGAAATGTTAGCTGTGCCCAGTGACCAATCGAAAATTGAACAGAACAGTTATGTAAGAGAAGAAATATCCGAACTTCTGGCATCACGAGGCAATAAGGCCCAAGAAGTAAGCTTAATTGAAATGGCTGGGTTAGAAATTGGTGAATTAGAAAATCGACTTATACACATCTCAAGAATAATGCCAAAAGATCAGGTCGAATATCTAAACAGATATCCTGAGCATTATCCTTTTAAGAGTCTTGATAAAATTATTAACAGTTTACAAAAAATTCAAGTTTCAGGTTATGACCAATCACTATCGACAAAAATTAAATTATTACTTGAAGCACTGAATTTATTTCCACTAATTTGGAATGCACGCACAAAGTTAAAAAATATTCCTGAAACAGTTCATATCCCTTATTTTTTTGGCTCGCTACAACCGAAAGAAATAAGTGATCGGCTCGCCAAATTAAAACGCTCTTCTGAATTTGTAGCACTTCGCAAAAGGTGTCTTCCTTTAGAAAATGAGTTAAAACAGTTACCTCCATTAGAAGAACTATCAAGCGAAATAGCTTATTTTTCAAGTCGCTTAGAAGATATAATACAAAAAGCAATCAGCTTAGATTTAGACAGCCGTGAAGGGTTACCAGACACCTGCGACCGTGAAGAACTAACCGGGCTAAAGGCTGCAATTGGAGCTATTAATACCGGCCTTGAAGTTGGAATAATAGAAGCAGAAACCGAACGTATCCTTCATGAACGTATTCCTATGGTCCTGAACAGTTTTCCATGTTGGGCGGTCACAAATCTTTCAGCTGGCTCACGTATCCCTCTAGTAGCTGGAATGTATGATTTAGCAGTGATCGATGAAGCTAGCCAGTCAGATATCCCTTCAGCTATTCCCATCTTATTTAGAGCTAAAAGAGTTGGAGTTGTCGGTGATCCTTTTCAGCTAACTCATACTTCAAAATTATCGACCGCTAAAGATACTATTTTACGCCGGGAAGTTGGTCTTACAAAAACACATGATATGCGTTTTGCTTACACGGAAAACTCTTTGTATGGCTTAATAGCAAGTTCAAATCAAGTAGAGCCAATTTTCTTAAGCGAAACCTATCGAAGTGAATCAAGTATAGCAGAATATTCCAATCAAACTTTTTATAGCGGCAGGTTACGTGTTGCAACTGATACTAAAAGATTAAAGGTGCCCCATGGCATGAAACCCGGTTTGCATTGGACTGACATAAAAGGCGAGATTAAAAGCGGTGGCGGAAGTGGCTGCTACTGCCAGGAAGAAATTGACGAAGTTGTTAAGATAGTACAAATAATTCTCTGCAAAACCTCGGATGATCAAAAATCATTTCATAAAGATCCTGACACAGGAGAGATTCAACCCATAAAAAAAGAAAGCTTTGAATTTAAAGGAACAATTGGGATCGTTACCCCTTTCAGACAGCAGGCTAACCGACTCCACGATACCCTTTACCAGAGTGATGTACCATATGATGCATTAACTAGTGTCATGTCAAGCTTCAAGTGTCGGATAAAGACGAGATAGTTTTATTCGGGCATCTTCGGTTCTGAATTGCCAATTGACCTTGGCATTCTTGTTGTTTCTGAATTCCTGCCATGCCCGTGTCTCTTTCCTGACAAG
>JAPVVG010000236.1 GCA_028571455.1 Desulfobacteraceae bacterium
TATATCTCTGCTCTCGTTTCCCCTGGAGAGGATATGATAAAACGCTCCTGCAAATTCAATACGCCATTGTCTTCCCATGCCGGACTTTTATCAAAACTAACAGGTGATGTCAACCATTATTCACTATTCAAGATTTGACACCGATACTCATGTTTTCGGCAAACATGGAGGGAGACGCGCTTTAAAGAAACCCCTTTCCGTGGGTATATGTCCTCATCCAGGATTATTTGTGTAATGGGAACTGTGCAGGCTGTTTTTGTCATAACCGATATCCGTTACCAGTACAATCAACTCAGCGCCAGGCTTTTCTTTAATGCATTATCAACCTTTTTCATGGAATCGTTTAGGAGTGTGCCTGCTTTTGGAGTAATCAGCCTGTTTTTGTCAATGGTTCTAATCTGGGATAAATTAACAACTGAATCTTTTTTAAGACCATCCCCCTTCTTGATGGCAACGCAGATGGGATAGGATGCTTTTTTTTCTGAATATTCAGTGATTACAGCCACAATGGTAGTTGGTGAGTACATATTGCCAATGTCGTTTTGTATCACAAGCACAGGCCGGGTTTTGCCTGTTTCCCTTCCCACGACCGGATCAAGATTCGCATAATGGATATCGCCTCGCTTAACTTGAATAACAGACATAAGTTCACCTCATTAAAGGAAGCCTTTGCAAAATTGAACATTTTTCAAAGGTCTCTAAAGATTTTCGGTATCAACGTATTTGAAATCCTCTGAAATTTTCAGATTTTCCTGTGCCAGCTCCTGATAGGCACGCTTCATTTTTTCCTCAAATATCTTTTTATCAATTTGTGTGAGCTTTTCTTCAATAGATTCTCGAACCAGGGAAGAAACTTTTTTGCCCTGGAAAGCGGATAGTTGGTAAAGTTTGTTTTTAAGTTCGGAAGAGATTTGAACATTAAGTCTGGCTTTTTTAGGTTGTAAATTGGGTTGCATATTTTACACCTCCTTTTATGGCTAAAAAGTGCCGTTTTGCAAAGGTCTCAAAGCACACCAAATTGTTTATTGCAAAACAGGCGCAAAATCAAGCTAAAAAATGGCTCAAATATTTGCTAAAAAGGGGGCAAAGATTTTACAGAGAAAGTGTTTGCGACAGAAAAACCGTCTAAATTAGAACAAAAATCAAAAGTGGTCGAATTCGACCACTTTTTTCTTCTTGCCCGGCCCTTTAATGGGTAACCCCTTTCCTGACCCCTTTCCTTCTGACCCCTTTCCTTCCACCGCCGTCAGCATTAGCAAACCCGACTAATGTTTTTGCTATATTTTTACATATTTCTTTTACCGATCGAGGTTTTTTATCATTGTCATTACCCTCTATTGCACTTTTAAACTCCCGAAAATGACTCTCTCCTGTTTCTAACGCAATTTCAACCCGCTCTTTGACTTTTAATATTTGATTTTCCATATCATAATCCTCATAACCTGTTAGCATATAGTTTCCGTCTAATATTAAATTTAAAAGCAGTTGACGAGTAAATGTTGATTTTCTTATAATTTTGAATGTGTGTTTTTTAAAACAATTTCATCTGTCCTGGTGCATCGGTTTTTTGTTTCTTTTTGGTTTTTCTTTTTGTGTGCAGGCCGGCTTTGACTTCATGTTCATGGATTTCGTGGTTTAGTTTTAGCAGGCGCTTTAGGACTTCTTTTCTGGCGTCAGGTGAAATTGTGTATCGTACACGGTCATTTTCCGGCAAATAATCTACTTCGTAAAAATCATGTGCAAGATCTATATCCTCCCAACAGTAAGCCTTTAAAACTGTTTCGTCCATTTGTTTGTGGAGTTCGCGGAGCTTAAATATATCCTGCACCGCCTCGTTGAAGCTGCATACGCTTTCGGTCTTATTTAAGTGCTTCCAGAGGTTGACGGTTTCCTTGCCATATTGTTTTTGAAATTCCTTGGCCGTTAGGGTTGAAATTGTCGCTATATCTTCGTTTGAAAACTCCCTGAGATCGGAATTGTGGAATTGGTTGTAAGTTTTTGTCAGCCCAAGACACATCTTCAGCATAAGTTGATGTCGAAAATCATAGTAGGTTTCACCTAATTTTACTAAAGCATCTACATTATAAAAATTTCTTGGGAAAGGAAAGATTTCAAAAGTATCCGACGGGTTGTAGCGAGCTGGTGATGAACCCAATGTCGCAGCATATCGCCATGTCCAGCATTCATGGATGTTCGATTGAAGAACGGCCATCATACGAAATTCATCCGAGGCAATGATGGTCAGGTTTTGATCCAATATCTTATCATTTTCGACAAAGATAAATCCCAAATACTTTGTGGTTTTCGCAATGACTAAAACTCGACGAAAGCCTACAATCGTTCTATAAAGCTTGGGCCTCTTATCAGCATAAATCCACCATTTCTGAGGTAATGGTTTTCGCAATTTAAAATTACCATTCTTATCAAGCCTTGTTCTTTCAGGCTTGACCCTTTCCTCAATAATCCTAAAACAGTCAAGATGTTCTTTTGCTTTTTCTATTGGCCAATCAAAAAAATTTATTATCCAACGGCTCGGACTCTGGTCAGGTTGGCTGTTTAAATCTTTGCCAATAAGGTATGGAAAAAGCACATCTCTGTTTTTAGAATCCTTTTCGATCAAAGCATGTGCTTTCTCAGGAGATATTACAAAACCTTTTCCCAAAACAATAGAACCTTGAAAACTCTTATCCTTGTTTTGTTTCAGAGGATACGGATTGCCCATAGATTCTGAATCATCAAGGTAGGCGGTAATGAGATCAACCCTTTTCCCATCCAGGTTTCTCTTGCCGGTAACAGCTCCGTTCTTAATAGCAAGAAGAGAAACAGAAACGGCAGCTTGGCCCGGCCAAGGCACAAAGCGCATAGCAAAGTTAATGGTGCCGCCATCTCTTTCAATAATCTCAAGGGATCCTTCTCTGGTTCTTCCCTGTGAAATTGTGTTGGTGGAAATAAGACCTAAGTAAGAGTTGTTTTTGATTAGAGTAAAATTTCTTCTAAAAAAATATCCCACAAGGTCTATCGCTCCGGCGGGGGCATAGACTGTCGTCAACCAGTTTAAATAAAGAGTACCAAATGCACCTTTCAATCCCCTATTTCCCAAAAACGGCGGATTCCCCAAAATGCAATCAAATCCGCCTTTGCCCTCACCCCGGCCCTCTCCCGCAGGAGAGGGAGTGAATACTTCCGGAAACTCCAGGAACCAATGAAAAAACTTTTTTTTCGCTGCGACACCCATAGCTTTTGCCACTGCGACCGAACCTGCCAGCGGTTTTCTGCCTGACAGATGTGCCTGATACGTGTCATCTGTAATTATCTTTTTTGCGTTATCTTCTGTTTTTGGAATAAAAAACTGCGCCACCTGAATATCTGCCAGGGTCTTTAGACGCCACCAATTATCTCTTGCAACCAGTTTTTGATATTCTATGCGTTTATGTTCAATCTCTTTAATTGAGTTTTCAGGAAGCCGATTAAAAGATTCGAAAACTTTGGATATGTCTGTAAATGATCTATCTATAGAACCGAACTTAGAGTGCTCATAGAAAATTTTCCTTTTTTCAGCGCTTTTTCTTTCTGTTTTATTTCTCTTTGCCAGCTCAGCCCTGATATCCTTGTCATCATCCGGCATATTCTTAAACGCTTCGTCTGCAATTCCGTTCTCCAGCTCTTCCTTATGCGCCAGTCCAACAATCGCATCACCGCACTTGATATGATGATCAAGAAAGTTCAGAGGCTCTCCGGGATTATGCGCTTCAAGCCACAGGGCAACCTTGCATAATTCAACAGCGAGAGGATTTTTGTCCACACCATAAATACAGGATTTAATCACATCCCTGATTGCCTGGCGCAAAGGCGCAGGAGACGGCTGGTCCTCGCCTGTCCTGACTTTTGCAAGCTCGGCTCCGATCTTTCTCGCGGCATTGAGCAATATATGCCCGCTTCCGCAGGCAACATCGCAAACCTTGATGGATAATAATGCTTTTTCCTTTTCTGATTTTTTATCGGATGATTTCAGCCTGTCTTCAATAATATAATCCAGAGAATGTTTTATAAGCGGCTGGACAAGCTCATCAGGCGTGTAATGAGAACCGGATGAAGACCGGCCTGAACCTTTTACGAAATCAAACTGATAAACTCCGGCCTGTTTTGTAATCACTGGATCATATTCGAGCATGCCCTCATAAACCGAGCCGAATTCTTCGACATTCAGCGAAGCATAATTCACCCGCATTTTCTGGCCGGTTTTTTTATTGATGAATACGCTTAAGTTCCTTAAGCACTCCAGAAGTATCTTGTTATCAAGATTGCAGTTGTTTAATATTCCGATTGCCTTATATCCGAAAAGGTCTCCGGCAAGCGGGCTTAGTCCCAGATGTTTTCCTTTTATTTCACTCTCAAAAAGATGAAACGTGTTTTTAAGCGCAATCCAAAGGTCATTGAATCTCCGGTCGGCAAGATAGAGTTTTTCGTAAAGCTTTCTAAGATGGTTTACACTGTAATATTGATAATAGATTTCTCTTTTTGTCTTATCTGCATTGGCAGGAAAAATAAGGTTTCTTTCTTCGATGACCATCAGAAACAAAAGCCTGTATATAAGGCGCAGTTGATACTGATAAAACGCAGGCTCTGATATTTCCTCTGTATCAATCTGCTCTCGAAGCTCTTTATTGTCTGCATGTTTTAGAAAACCGTTTGCAAGAGAATGTATGGATATTTCTACCGCATTGCTTAAGCCTTCCCGAATTCTTGACCCTGAATCCAGCGCATCCTGATGATACTTTTCAATCAGGCTCTCCGCTCCAATATCCATTTTTACAGGCATGCGGCTTGAATGAAGAAGGCGAAACATTATGGCAAAATCCGCATAATGCTCTTCCTCCATCATGGTCTCGAGATCAAACTCAAGAAATGAAAGCCTGATCAACCTGCTGCTACCGCAGAGAAGCCTTAGATGAATTCCGTTTGTTACTATTGTGTAAAGATGCTCGGTAAGGTTTATGTATTCCTGAAGCAGGGCATGGGGCGACATCCTTGGGCCGCTGTCTGTTCTTTTTTTATCAAGGCTGTCATTAAAACCGACAATATGAATAGGAAACCCGTCAAGATTGGCTGCGCGGTGGCTGACTGCATAGGATTTTCCATGAACAATTTCCGCCCTTGAAAGCTGTGCATCATATCCGAATAATCCAAGCAAAGGGATAATCCAGTATCTTCTCGTTTCTGTTGTGCCATATTCCTGTTCAGAAACTCTTTCTTTCTGCCTCTTGAATATCCGCCACAAATCCTGGGCATCTGCTCATGCCCTTGCGATCTCATCTTTGACCTTTATTTTTGCGGCAAAGCCGAAATCTTTGGCAAGCTGGCCGCCGATATCTCCCTGCTCGATCTTGTCAAGTATATCCGCAGAAAGTATGGCGCCTTCTATGCGTATGGTGGTGTATTTCATAGTTTAGGGTTCAAGGTTCAAGGTTCAGGGTTCAGGGAATGCTACCATTTTATATATTCCTTTTTTTGACAGAATATACAGGCCTGCCCTGGCGCTATGCGATAGTTTGTCTGATTTCCTGTGTTTCCGTTGGAACCGGAAAATTAGCTCCCTTAAGTCTATATGCCAGGTCTGGGCCAGGGATAATCAGGATATTAGAAAAAAACAAATTAAAAAAAGATGAACGTCCAACATCGAACGTCAAATCATGTAAATCCCGTTAATCCTGTCAAAAAAGTCTGCCCAGTTCTCCACATATCAGAAATTTACAAACTGAAAAATCCTCCCTGCCCCCTTTGCCAAAGGGGGAAGCAGTCCTTCACTTTTAAACAATTGACCATTCCGAGTAACCGCTGTTCTATATTTTTCCGCTTAATGGTCGGTTACGCCTTAATCGCATTAAAATACATTCGGCTTAATTGATGAATGGAGTATAATTTTTTTATAAATAGATACTTAAGAAATTTACTTACGCCAAACTTGGGCCAAACTTGGGCCTTAATTATATTTAGCGCAATTATTGAAAATAACAAAATAATTGTATATCCAGATAGTTAACGGATTAGGTTGGGCCAAACTTGGGCCAAAATCAGTATCTTTCTGAATTAATCGCCGGTACCTGGATACCATCTGGCTGCACTGGTCTTGCCGACAACACATATCATTTTTTCCCTTTTCATTTCAGCAAGTATCTTTTTCACCTGATCCCTTTGATCGTTTTTGTAATCTGGATCATATGCTATTTTACTTTGTTTCCATTTGTTTTTTCTGACACGCTGGCAGGCTTTCCTGTTGCAGTACTTTTGGTTTTTTACGTGAGGATTAGCAGGAACGATTCTCCCGCAATTGGCGCATTTAATCATTGGCTTCATGGTGTTTTTTACCATAAAGACAAAAATGTATATTTGGATTATTGCAGAAGAATAATATCTGAGAAGGAAGTAAAAAGATTAAGATTTGGGAGAAGGTAAAACTGAGTGGCTAATTGTCATACAATTTCTTTTGTATTCTGATGACAACTCAAGTATAA
>JAPVVG010000237.1 GCA_028571455.1 Desulfobacteraceae bacterium
AAAACACAATAATAGCCTAACAATTCAAGTATAATGTCCCAAAATACGGCCTTTGATGTTGGGAAGATATCAATGTCCTTCAGCCTTCAGTCTAAACAGCTTCAGCCTGACTACGTGAGTAGTCACTGTTGCTTGTTATAATACCGTCTCAATTTCCTTTGCAATACGAACGGCAGCTTCCTGTGGATTCTTTGCATCCCTTATCGGCCTTCCGATCACCAAATAGTCTGATCCGTTTTGAATTGCCCTGGCAGGGGTGGTTATGCGCTGCTGATCATCTTTTTTCATGTTGCCAACAGATGACCGTATCCCCGGAGTAACGACAGTAAATCCTTCCCCAAATTTCTTCTTTATCATTTCAACCTCGAGTCCTGAGCATACAACGCCCGAGCAGCCCGCGTCTCTGGCAGCAGCGGCTCTTTGCATAACAAGCATTGACATGTTGGAAGCAAATTCCGGGCGCAGTCCTGCTGCAAGGAGATCTTTATCTGAAACACTTGTTAAGACAGTAACCCCAAGCACTCCAACCTTTCCTTTGCTTCCCGCAACAGCGGCTTCAAGCATCTCTTTGCTTTCGGCGCAATGAACGGTCGCAAATGCAACCCCCAGCTTAGCAATGCTTTCCATGGCTCGAAAAACAGTTTCCGGGATATCATGAAGCTTTAAATCCAGAAATACTCTCGTTGATCCGCAATCTTTTATATGCCTTATTATTTCAGGCCCTGAGCTGATAAAAAGTTCCAGTCCTACCTTGAACATGCCTACATGCTCTGAAAGAAGTTTTACAAACTGTTTTGCCTCTTTTAAAGACGAAACATCAAGCGGAAAAATTATATAATCTTTTGCAGCTTTCATAAATATCTGCATACACATTATCAACCTAAAATGCAAAGCAAAATTCAGTTACCGAATAAGTCTTCCCAACTTGCCGCGTACCTCTTATTAGAAGCGGCTGCCTGACGCGGCTGTCTTTACATTGTTTTAGAATCTGGTCAAATGCTCGTTTCATAACCTTGAAGATGTTTCATAGGTCATAAAAGCCAAGGATATTATGAGACAAATTATCATAAAAGACAGGGATGTTGCACGACCAATTATCATAAAGGTTTGTTTAGCGTCAAATTTTACTATATAGTCATGGGGCCTCGGGTTTTAGAACTTCCTTAAGAATATTCATAAGGAACAAACTCGGCTCTCTGGGAAGCAGGTACTTAACCGGATTCAATTGTCTCCAGCAATTCAAGTATTTCGCTATTTAACGGAATGTCGGACATTGATCGGCCGTAATGCACAAAACGAAGTATTCCCGTCTTATCGATAATCATTTGGCAGGGCAGTCTTCCCAGCTTTAGCACTTTGACTTCTTGTCCATAGAGTCCTGAGAGAGTGTGTTCCGGATCAGGCAGACCGACAAATAGTAAATTTTCTTTTGTCCAGTATTCCTGAAAAGCCTTCGTATTTTCCGGACCAACAACTAAAACTTCAGTATCCAGATTCTTAAAGCTTTCATAATCCTGACGCAACTGCGCCATATGCCTGCGGCAGAAGGGTCAAATAAATCCGCGATTGAATACAAGCAGTACATTTTTTTTATTGGCGAAATTGGAGAGAGACACTGCATTTCCATGAATATCTTGTGATGTGAATTCAGGTGCCTGTGTGCTTATACTTACCTTGGCCATGAAAGCTCCTTCCTTAAATATGTCTTCTACTTATAATTCAAATCAAGTTTAGTTGCCCCTGATTTTAACTTTTTATCTGCTGTCCACATCGAATAAACGGTTTTGCCTGTGAATACAGATCAAACCGGCAGATCACTTCACGCGCCTGTTCATGGGGATTTGTTCCCTTTATCAGATAGCCGTGTGTTATGGACCTGTTTTTCAAAAGACCTTGGTCACGCGTCAGGATAATTCGTTTTTGCGTAAGCGCTTCTGTAATAATCTCTTCATTTTTGTAATTGTTTTTGTAAAGAGTATCAAAACCGAGCATACGAAGCAGGCGTGACAACCTGCCAAGATGCACATCAACTATAAAACGGGTTTTGCGCAGGGGTTTTGGCCTCAGCCGGCTGACATGAGATATGTCCAGGTTTTCAAAAACAGGGTAAACCGAGATATGATCGCCATGAGAAAGTTTATGGCAAAATTTCACTGAATTGCCGTTGACCAGGATGAGATCAACTTCTGTATGCGGCACGCCAATTGCTTCAATGACATCCTTTACTGATGGACTGCCGGAAAATTTATAAGGGAATGCGATTTTTCGTTTATCAGCCGGAAGAAAATCATTTAATTCTTCGTAAAACCTAAACCATGCGACATGAGTGTTCATTGTAGAATATAAAGGATTTTTTACTTTTTAAACTCAGACCCTTTAAAGGCTTTCGGGACGTACATTGGTTTATAAGTTGCTGCTAAGCTTTTAACAAGTAATTGTGGCGTATAATCAATTTTTCTTAAGCGTTTAACCGCTAAACTAACTGGTATTGAGCATCAATAAATCCAAAGAAAAGAATTTAATAAGCCAGAGAAAATATGTGTCTGCGATCTCCGTAAAAGACCAAAAATAAAATGAGAAACGCATAAAATCATGGGCGTCCCGCTGTACCCTGGGCGTCCCGCTGTACCCTCCCTCGTAAGTTTAAACATTTCTTTCCGAAACAGGCAAAAGGGCGAGAAATATATCCATCGGAATAATCATAACATTGCCTTTGCCTCCGATGTCCTCTTTGCTTAAAATGAAATATTTTCTGACCGGAGCGATCCGCTTTATATCTCTTTCATCTACCTCCCCCTGATATTTAACCTCCAGGCCTGAATATCCTCCATTCTCTTTGAAAATGGCGTCTATTTCTTTTCCGCTTTTATCGTAGTAATACCATAGAAAGGTATTGGCGATCTTTAAAAAAGGTATCTCCCCATACATACGGAGATGCGAGACAACCATGCCCTCAGTCAATTTTCCCAGTAAATCTTCCTCTTCCAGCGATCTGGTAATGATGTCCCAGACTTCCTTGCCGGCCAGATAACTTTTTACGGAATGAAATATGAAAGGATCAAAAAAATAGGTTTTTTTATCGCCTTTAGATTTCATATCTTTTTTATTGAAATTATAGGCATAAAGGACAAAGCTGATAAAAGACTCCTCCATAAACTCAAGATAGTTAATGGTTGTGATATGGGTTCGCTCTATCTGCCTTGATATTTTTGAAAAGGTGTATCTTGAACCGTAGCGTTCCACAATCGCCTTGAGAATCTGCCTGGTTATTGTCTCCTGCTTTTGCAGACGGGCAAGGTCACCGATGACATCTCTTATAAAAACTTCAGCAATTACAGGATCAATTGTGTCATTATGATGCAAATAACGGTTTGAAAGATAGTGGTTAATGACACCCGGCATTCCGCCGCAAATAAGATATAATCGAAATAAATACCCTAACTCCCTTTTAAATGGGAGTATCATTTCAACCTTTTCCCTAATAATATTGAAGTCAGAGGAAAGATCGAGGAGACAATCCGGCAGTATAGCGTCGAGTTTTTCAAGATTAGCGCTTAATTCATCATCCTCTAAGTGTTGAGCGATAAAGACAGGGGACTGTACGACAAAATTCCTGAAGCTTAATGGTTTTATATAATATTCGTTTCCTTCAAGCCCCCTGCCAGGCAGCAACTCACCTTTTTCTTTCAGTTTTACGGCGCTTGACCCTGTAGCAAGGATAGAGGCCTTTTTTATAATTCCCAGATCGGCCATATATTTGAGTTCTAAATTCCAGTTGTCAAAAGAGGTGACTTCATCAAGTAAAAGATAAATCCGGGGAGCGTCTCTTCTGGAGTCCAGGAAATAGTTAAGAGCGTTTCTCAATTCCCTTCGTGAAACAAAAAAATCCAGGGAAAGATAGAGGATATCCCTCGGCGGAACCCCATTCTCAATCAACTTTCGCACCAGGTCCTTGAGGTAGGTGGTTTTACCCACCTGCCTTGGACCCCGCAGGATATAGATACCTCCTTTTTTAAGCTCTATCTCCCTTCTTTCAAAAAAGATAGGCCTTGCCCGCCCCAGACTCTGGTCATAACGGATAAAATCCGTTCCCTGGCTCCACCAGGGATTCTGGCCAGTTATTTCAGCAATTTTTGCCATTTGGTTACCCCTGTTACCACATTATATCTAATTTCGATACTATGTTATCTAAATTTAAACAAACCTGGTTGGTTTGTCAAATAAAAAATTGAACCGCTCAAGCCAGGGTGAAAACAACTGGGGAAAAATGGCGAGGACACATTTTGTTTGCGAAGGGGATAATAGACAAGTCTATCAATAGCAATACCCCGTCAAGAACGCTCGGAACGAACGTCCCCTATCTCAATTCCAAGACAAAGGTAGGAGAATTATGTTCACCCCAAAGACATACGGTGGATGGAAAGGAGATATTGAGCTTTAACATCGGGATAGGGAGGTAGGGATATCCATAAAACAAACCAGGCACGTTCGGAACGAACGTCCCCTGTCTCACTTTGCTTTGTGGGACACGGTTAAACAAGAAAGAATCCCTGTCTCTCTAATCTCAGCATGCCACAACCCCCATCATAAATCAACCAGCCCGCCAAGAACGCTCGGAACGAACGTCCCCCTTATTTAGTATTTCGTCCCCCTTATTTATCCGACTTAGAGGCGGCTGACAATTTCCAGAAATCGTCTTTGTAGAGAATGAGGAAGATTCCGAAACATTACAAGCACGCCTTCTAATTTAAGATCATTAAGCCGTTGTTGGAGGCGACCCCGCATTTTGTCAATAAAATCAATTTGCTCTTTGCCGAGGTAAGCAGGAGTGCTTTCTATGCGTATAAACAACGACTGACAATCATTGGCGGTCATTTCCTCTATTTCTTCAAAAGGTATTGACACTTCTGAAATCCATTGGGAGGCGGCACTTTCTCTTGCCTCAAAAAGATTATTTAAAATATTTTGATATGTCTCCTTTATTTCCCACGGCGGTGGATCATCGTCGTCTTGTGCCTTTTCGTAATTACTAATTCTATTTTCAACAGCCGTTTTGAGCCCTTCATTTGACATGCTCATATCACTCCAGAATAATATATCCCGCTCAAACTGAAGCAATTGATCCTGCATACCGGCAAGATCTTCCATGTTCTCCGGCTTGTCACCTGAGAATATGGCAACGATTGCCCCCACTTCACTCTGCGCACTCCGCACATTCTCTATGCATGAAAAAGAAAGGTCAAAAAGTTCACTGAATCGTTCCTCGTGTTGTTTTATCTGTTTCTTGCATACTTCCTGAAATACGGAAATATTATTCAACATCCGCCCGATTTCAGGCGCAGCGACCCGGTTGCCTGCTTCTGTAATAGGGGCAATAAGCTTTTGAGCACCCCTGATCCATTCTCTCAGCTCAGCTATACGACATTGAGAATGAACTCTGTGGCTGTCTAAGTAGGCTTGGGTTTCATCGATAATATATGATATTTTTTGTCGTTCTTCGATTCGCGTAATAATCTTTGTAACATGTTTTTCTAATTTTTCCGCTAAGACCAGCGAATCAATAGCCTTTAGATTACCGCCAATCAGGTCAATCATCCTGTGCCTAAATGCACCAACCTGTGCTGCAGAAAGACAACTCTGTTGCCCAAGCCAATTATCGAAAAACTGAAGCACGGCTTGCTTAGCTTTTTCACCAAGTTCTTTCACGAAAGCAAATTGTTCGTCGAGCCATTTCTCCTGTTCCTCTCGCATTTTGTTAAGTCGTTGAAACAAGTCCGTTGCTATCCTGCTTAGGTTCCCGACATTTTGCCTCTGGAAAGCTCTTTCGAAATATTGTGCTTCCTTTTCCAAAAAGTTATCTAAGGATTCTATGGCTTTTATTGATTCATTTGTCTGTTCCTCTAATCGAGTATAACGTTCAAATAGGACACCGGCGGGCAAAGGAACTCGTTCACGTAGCTGTTGCGCCTGTTCCCAAAAAGAAACTCTGGCGACATGAATTTGTTCTAAGTCCCATTTCGATAGGAGATTTTGCCATTCTCCGGCCTCACTGTCAGAAATATATCGTACTGTAGTAGCAGTAAGGATATTGACATTTAAAAAATTTCCTGAAAATGCTTGCTTAATCCATGATACACGGGCAATATCCTGGTCATCCAATACCAAGACAGCAATCTCTCTGCGCGAAGCCAAAAAGATGCCCAATATTAGGCCAGCAGAGGCTATATTAAATCCACAGGGAGGAGCAATCAGTTTATCAAAAACATGTCTTAGATTTAATATTTTTGCAGTTTTCAGTTCTCCATCCAATGAGATAATGATTTCCCGTAAACCCTGGTGCATTGGATGTAACCTAATCTCGCCGTCCTCACCTACTACCCCCCAATGCTGTAACAATGTCTTGGCGCGATTTTGAGTCTGTGAAGTTTGTGTTGCAATCCATTCATGGTTGAGCGTTCCTTTTAGCAATTCTGCTGTTATAAGCCGGCAGTCTTTAGCAGCGTTACCTCGGATGGTCGAAAAGCCATCAAAAGGAAATGAAATTGTTTTTGGATAGGTTTGGGCAAAAAGATCAAAAGCCACTTTCTTTAGACGCTTTTTTTCGATTTGAAAGCCGCGCGGGAAGATATATTCTCGCTTTTTAATAAGACCCTCGCAGATTATTTTTAATTCTTCCAGAATTCTGCTTTTGTGGTCCTCAATGAAATGAGCGAACTTTTGTTTTTCCTCCGTAGAAAGTGGGCCAGAGAGGATCGAATATTCCGCTAAGATTTGTTTGAATTTTCCTTCCTCATCCTGCAGCAAAGTTATGAACAGTGGTATCCGCTTGCCGCAAGCAGCTTCAAGAACAGCCCTATTTAAAATTTTCTGGACTTTATTTAAGGTTTCGGCAAGCGGTTCATCGCTACGTGCATAGCAGTATATAATTTGCCCCCGAAAATCATCGGGCTTTATGGCACTACGCCAGTCATGAATCACATTGTTGATGGCCTGTTGAACTCGGCCGACATGAGTACAACTTGTTAAAAAACGCCATTCCGAGGTGCTGATTGTTTTGATTGCGGCAAAATCGGGGTCAATGTCATCGAGCTCGGCCCAGGCCTTTAGATGGGCCGCAAAAATTTCTTCAATTTTCTCAATTGAGATGTCTTGAGTTTTATTATCTAGAAATGCCAAAAAGGCGCTCCGGGGCACCGCATCACCGATAATTTCATACCGCAAAAAGCGCTCATTCCATTCCAGTACGCCGTATTCACCGGTAAGCTCAGTGACAGCCTGTTCAATATTTTGCAATGACAAACCGGAAAGAGCACTAATCGCTTGACGTGCTTCCTGCTGGTCGCCAACTTTCAACCCTAGCTTGGAAGCAATGAGCACAGCCAATAAAGTATGACGTTCAGCATGGGACAAATCATGATGATATTTTTGCGTTACCGTATCGTATGCCTGGGCTACAGCGCCTCTGTGGCCATATTCCTCCGATGCAACGAGTTCTTTAACAAGAGGGGAATCACAGAGACTTGTGGCTGAAATCGACCATGGCTGGCCGTCAGCCGCCAAATGGCGGTTCTTCTCCCGCTCAAAGGCGTCTGCTACAAAGGTAATTGCTGACCTTTGTTGTAAAAAGTCCGAAGACCTGCACAAAAACCATGTTGCCAAAGGATGCAATGGCCAGCAACCCTGCACGATAATCTGCTGAAAAAGACTTGGATCACGCCAGACGCTTTGCTGCTCTGCTCCATGAAACCATTTTTGGATAGATTCAAAAGCTTGCAAATGTACCCGAACACTTCCGGATGATAAAAGATATTCAGAAAGAAATTGGGGATCTTTTTTTTCAATTAGATGAGCAAAAAGTGTTTCCAGATTGCTTGAGAGATAAAATTTTCGTGCTGAATCATAACGCGTTATATATCGTTGGATCATTGATTGCCTATCTCGGGAGATACGTGACAGATAGACCTTCAATTCATATTGATTTAAGCACAAGAGAGAGCATTTATCCGCATTATCCTGCACACCTTCAAATATTTGCTGCAACGCCGCATCACCTGCAATATGAGGACGCTCCGCAGCAAATTCCAAATATCTACCGAATTCATCAAATAGAATCAGCATACTGTGAAATGGCTTTTCCCGGCCACAATAGTGCTGGCAAAGGGTCTGGATGAGTTGCTGAGGCGATTCCTGGCCAGCAGCGCGGATAGGATAACCATTGGCTAGCTCAAAGATTTCGTTCACCCATTGAAACGCCAAATCGTCACGGGATACCAAACGGTGCAATACCTCTTCTTCCTGGACATCAGCGCCGAAGCGTTCAATAAATTCATCCTGCCGCAGATCAAAATTGCGCTCTACAAAACTGCTTGCTTGTTGGAAACGGGGCCATAAATCGTCTATAGGTGCAGTATCCAGTCCATAGGATTTCAACCTGGCCAGCGCCTGCCGGCTGAGTTCTCCGGCTAAATCAAAATTTCCCATGCCATTTATGGCAATGACCAGAATCGGTGCATGAAGGGCATCAACTTGTAACTCTATGCTGCTGCCAATCGCTGGATCAGCATGCTTCATATTGGCAAAAATTTTCCGGGCAACCTCGCTTTGCGGCTCGGATAGGAGTGTGGCAAGGGTAAGGCCAAGGTGTGATTTGCCGGTCCCATAACCTGCTATAGCCAGAGAGATTGGAGACTCCTTTCCGGCTACGCTTTCAAAGGTATTGAATATTTTCCGGGTGAAGCTAACTGTATCAGTAAGATGGTATCCTCGTGATTCAATAACATCTTCCTTTGCTACACCGTGATATTGCGGCCCATGGAAAACAAAATTGGACGCAGCCTTATCCCGGCGGACAAGGTCATTTTCAAACCAGCCGATTTGTACAGCACCGTCGAAAAAAAGATCCCGCCTGAACTCTACAATATCAGCGACTGTCATCATGATTTCCTCACAGATTGGAAAGCGATTGCCGTATTAGGCCAGCTCATCATATAAGATAGGCCAGAATTTTTTTGCCTCAGCGAAACGGCTCAGAACCCAAGGACGCATTTGTTTGTCTACGGTTAACGCCCCTGCTTCCTGCAACATGTCTAATATTATTTCGTACTGTCTTTCATCCCAGCCCCCGATCTTCTGCCAATAGGTCTCGGCTTCAAAATCAAGGACGGTTACCTGGTGATCATCAGGAAAACAGAATTCCCACAACGACAGAAAAAAGGCGGCAAATCCATTGCGGAATCCGGAAAGCAGTGGCGCAGCTGACCTCTGGAGCGTCCCATCACTGCGAACAAGAACGCCTGTTGACTTCAAGCCCGCAGGCTCTTCATAGGTTCGGACAAGCGGGCCAATAAGCGAACGGTTTCGTTTGCCGCAGATTCTTTCCAAGTATGCTGCCAAATCGGCCTCGGAGAATTCCATGCCGAGCACATCGTAGCCTTTCGCAAAACAAAGGTGCCATATTTCAGCGCCATCTTGTCTGCGACAGAGGTGAAAATGAACAAGCCATTGAGTAAGTGATTCACTCAGATTACAATCTTCCAATAGAACGGCTCGGCCGAATGGAGTAAGACCAAATTGCCGCTGTCCTGTTCCCACACGTTTATTAATCTGGATAAGTCCCATTCCAGTGCAATAACTTATAATTGCCGGCACCTTGCCGTCTGATTTGCCAACCGGGATGCCGGTTTGGGCTGATATTTCCTGATTAGATCCTTCCACGCTACCTGCCACAAAACGCAGCAAGGCCGAGATATAATGTCGTTCAGGAATAAAAGTGCGATGAAATGTAACGGGAAGACGTTTGTATTTTTCTCCTTGCTTGACCATTATTTTTAGCTCCCCGTACCCTTTCTTTCTTCCATTGAACTGATTTTTATCGGAAACGCCTTTTCCTCCAGCTTCCCTGTCTTTTGATTTAGAGCAGGACCAAGGGTATAACATTCGCCTTTATTCAAGTTGATCAATCTGTCTTTCCATACATCCAATTTTTCGCGTGTCGAATTGGATAGAATTATGGCATATTCTTTTAATTCAGTTTCCGCTGGCTTGAAAAATAGCTTGTGCGACGCCTGAAACAACCGATCCCTTGCTTCAAATGACAGATTGCTTAAGGTTTGTGTCGCCAGAATGCCAGACAACCCGAATTTCCGGCCTTCGGTAAGTATTTTAGCCAATGGTGCGGCCAGTCGATGGTCAAGATTCTGTATTTCATCAAGCACCAGAGGAAGCGGCCTGTTCTTCTTCCCTTGGTTGGAGGCAAAATCATAGAGATCCCATAGAATAAATTCGGTTGCCATTCTTGACATTTCCCGCGGCACACCAGCTAGTTGTAAAATATTGACACAATATTCACTGTTGTAATAAAGCATGGTCCAGCTATCATTATCTTCCGCTGTAAAAAGGCGTGAGCGGACCAATGGACTAATTTTATTTGCCAAATTTATTGCTTTATTTTCCTGTTCTTCCAAGTTTTCAAGCAGGATGTCAAAATTGTATGACGCGCCATATGTTTCCAAGCCTTCCGCAATCGTTTTGATTAGCAGCGCTATCTGTTGCTCTCCCATGCTTGAGTAGACTGACGTGAAAACACTTGTCACTCGTCCACCTACCGTATGGGCGTCCTCAATAATTGGCTCGAAGCCTTCTATAATCTGCTCCTGCCTGCGAAAGGGGTTAACCGGCAAGGGTGACTGGCGCACCAGGTGCGTTTTAGGATGTATCGAATTTACAAAGTCTGTTTCTAACTGATTCGGCAGAAAGCCACTCGTATAATCAATGATTACAGAATGTTGACTTTTTAACGAAAGCTCATAGAGAATTGATTGAATGGCATATGTTTTGCCAACACCTGACTTGCCAAAGATCAGGAAATGGCGGTTGGTTAATTGTGGATGACCAAATTCCCAGAAGATTTCACGCCGTATCCCACCGATAGTTCGTCCTAAAAATATACGGTCTGGCAGAGGTGGTGTGAAAGATATCCCAACTTTCGATGTTACACCTGATTCAGGTGTGAAGGGGCGGACATGTTCAGGATGTTCATCCCTGCCAGTTAGGATATGGCTTTCTTCGGACATGCGGGGTTTTGTTTGGGGTGCAAGGACATTTTTCTCTTCCGGTTCAATTTCTTCTACTATCTTTTCGGAGTCGAAAGATTTCTTTCCATCCGGGATTTTTTTTCGTTCGGGAAAACACATCCAGTTTGATGAACAGGGAAGCACCATTTTTTCCTTTTCTATGCAGAGCTGCTTAACAAGACCTTTCCCACAAGCAAAAACATCAATGTCGATATGTCTATTTTTAAAAAAGAAATCCCATTGCTGTATATTTTCAAAGGTATCGGCTTCGCTGTCAGTCCAGAAAATCACAGCCATGGCCTGCCAACAGATCTCAAAATGACCTTCGCCAAGCAGTTCAAGAGCACTGGTCGTTGCTGTTTGCTTATTGGAAGGCACATCGCTTTTGCTGGCTACAAGACGTTGCAGTTGCGCCCACCAGTAACGTTGATCAAAGCGTAGCCGTTCTGAACCCTGACGGGGCATAAAGACTTCCACAAGGTGACGCAGTCCGTTTTCTACCTGCACATGGGCCTTTTCTAAGTGTGCTGAGTTTTCCTGAGCAAGTTTGCACTCAACAATTTGTGCTTCAAGAGCAATTGTCCCACCCTTCCGCAAATAGGCAGTCAACCGCATTAAGTCAGGGCGCTTTTGGCTCCCTGCATCATCGAACCAATGGCTGAATGCATCCAAGGAAATGAGAATATCGCAAAGGCATATGCCTTGTGATGTTAGACGTGGAAGCATGATGCGAACAAGCGTATATGATATTAAGTCCCGAATGTGCTTTTCTCCCTGACCAGTAGACCGAACAAGGGACAATCCTGAGAGTTTTCTGGAGTGGGTGATCAGAAAATGGGCGGTTTTCGTGACCACATCTTTTTCCCAAGGTCCAAAAAGACGATTTACCTGTTTCGCAATTCCTTTTTCAACATCCACTAATGAGGAGCGTTCAGTGGAAAGGGTATAATTTAATTCACCCCGGAAGCCCAATCCAGATGTAAACCCTATGATTTCTCTTTTTATATCTCCAACGGCTTCTCTCTTAGCTGCAAGCCGCTCATCCATGGCCGGATCAAGGCATAGCACCCAGGTCGCGCGTTGATGTAACTTATCTATCAATTTAATCCACCGGGAATAATCTCCCTGGCTGATCACAATATATTGCTGACCTACCGGGTAACCCGGATGTTTAAAGCGGGCGCTTAATTCTGACAGCAAGGTAGCAAGACGGAATCGCCTGTTGCTGATTACCTTGGCGCGGAGAAAAGTACTGATGGGGTTTTCGTCTTTGCAGCGTGGCATTTCAACGATAGGGAATTTCAAAGGATGTTCCATATCAACTTTGAAAGGCTCCGCCGGTTCCACGTCATTGCCGATTGTACCGGCAGCAATAAAGTTGACCATCATCGCCAAATCGGCTTCAAAGTCTCCTCGGCCTGCAAGTTTTAGATAACCATCAATGTCTTGCGCTACACGGTGAGCGACGGAGAGGCGGCAACGATGGTAATAGCCAAACCTTGTGGTTTCACGGGACAGTTCCCACCGTTTCCGCCATTCCTGAAGATGTCGGAATGCCTCCTGTTGTTGGCTTGCCAGGGTAAACAATGTCAAGGAAAAGTGATATAGCGGATACTGACTGTTGTCTTGTTGATTACGGTTTTTGAATTGTTCCCGTAAAAACGAGTCAATGCCTGCAACAATTGTCTGAAAATTATCGGCATTAATTACTGCCAGGGAAATGCCGTCTTCAGCATGCGGGTAGATCTGCACATATTCTTCCAAAATCCGCTTGATGACTCTGGACTCACGGCTTTCCCGAAACAAATCGCTGTCTGTCATTTCTTCTTCATCGGAATCATCTGACCGTAAAAGGATTTTGGCTGACAAAGGCGCAGTGGTTTGAGAGGGTGAACCAAGACAATGAATCAGGCCGTGGGATTTTATTTGGGTGTCAAGATTCTTGCTGGCATCTGCAATAATTCCAAACAGGGGGTATTTGATCGTCGCCAGGTCACAGACACTTTCCCAGTGCTGCAAAGTCGTTTTCAATCCGCTGACATCATTTAAAATATTTTGGGCTTTTGCAAGAAAACCATGAACGAGAAAGGTTTCACGGTTACGAACCATTTCAAGCAGAGCCGGATGAAGGCCGGTTAGCACCATGGATTTAATAAAAGGAGAAAAGTGCGAATTTTGCTCATCTTCAGGAATAATGGCAAAGGCCTTATATAGCAACGGAGCAAACTGATTGGCAGGCCCAATAGTAGAATCAAAAACAAGAGGCTTTATAGCTTCCTCATACTTTTCACAAAAGTTTCTCAGGGGTTCCTCCAATGCGTGGAAATAGCCATCTTTTCTCAATGATTCCAAAAAGGCGCCAAAAGCATGTGAAAGATCACCCAGTTTGGGCCAGAGATCATCATCCCTAATGAGTTGTTCAAGATCAAGAAGGTTTTTCAACTCCAACTTCGCTATGCCAAGTTTAAGAATACGGTTTGCTTCATCTGTATCAGATGCAAGAAAAATTTCATCATAAAATGGGATATGAAAAACCGGAAGACAGGGACCTGCCTGCGGCACCTTCTCGTACACCTCATTCGCCAGGTTCCAAAGATTTCGATACGGCTGGTTTTCCGGCAATTGCCATTGAAACGTTCTTTCCTGGGAAAAGTCATCTTCCGCACGAAAAATAATTTTGAATTGAAAACCAGGTGCACCGGCGCCAGCTCTTTCTAGACGCAAGTCACCCAAATTGTCAGGCAGTAGCCGGCTTGTCACCGGAATATTTATTTTCTCGTCATTTACTATTAGTTCAAGTTGCAGATTGTTTTTCAAGAAAAGATCCGCACCCCCTAGACACCCTCTAATCAAGTCCTTACCGTCACTATCGTCATCCAGATCGTGGCGGAATTTCAGCCCTTCTATGGAAATTTTCTGCAGGACACGTGCCGGTTGTACATTGTTTTTTGTGCAGATTTTTTTAAAATCAATCAGGACATGCCAAAGGGCTGTAAGAATGGTCTCCAGTGGTGGACCGTCGATTTTTATAATACTTCTTCTTGGAGGCGGTTTGCGGCCTGTATCTTTGTAATTAAGTATTTTATCCCTGATCGGCACAAAATCGGTCTGTAGCAGTCTATCACGCGCCGCAGGCAGATTTCTGGTAATGTAATCACGCAGACAGGTCAGCAAATCTTCTGTATCTGCGAACTCTGCAGAGAATGATATATCCTCATTTCCTTCTTGGAACCGCTCTTCAAATCTATCTATTTTCTTCCACGCTTTTTTACGATTCGATTCTTTGAGGAAATCTTTATACGTAAAAAAGGAAATGGCATCCCTTACATACTTGGGCCAATTTCTTCTATTCCTAAAAGACATTTCCTGCAGCCTGGGAAGGTCCCAAAACCCAAGGCTGTCATACATACAACGTAGTGCGTCATTGCCATCCTGGGCACCGCTGAGATCAATCTGTTCCAAAAAATCAGCAATCCGCAGAATATCACTAGCGCCATAACGGTGCAGTACCTGAAGCAATGCATCAATTTCTACCATTTGTTCTTCTTCCGCATAAACCGTATGACGCTCAAAAACCGTGTGAATCCAAGGCTGAAAGCTACGCCTTAGCGCATCATTCCAAATGGTTTCTCCATCAACCCGGAAAAAATCCTGTAGACTCGCCTGGTCTCTGGCCAAATCGACGCCTACCAGCACAATAATAAGATAATCGTCCCCGGAGTCCGCACTCCATTTGAGATTACGGAAATGGGTCAGCTTGTCCTCCTGGTCAACCCAGTCTTCTTTGACGAGAGTCTGGAGCAATGTTTCGTCATAGTCGGCGTGCGATTGATTCCATGAATCCCACAAGGCCCAGCCTACCTTAAAGACCAAATCGATTTGTTTGGGGTAATCATAAAGGAATTCCCGAAACAGTTTAGCTGTCTCATAAATAATTTGAGGTGGTTGAGATGCCAGAAAAATGCGCAATTCACGGTTTTCAGACTGCCCCATAAGAGTGGGCCGGCAAATTTTTGTTAAATGATCGGTAAGAGTTTGAGCATAAAGCTTCATATCCATTTTCCTTTTATGTCATTACAATGCCAAAAACTGACCAAACGGGTTTTGCACTTGAGAGACGGCATCGGATAATGGGATCAAAAAACCGGTAGATAGCAGGCTCTTTTCAAGCCAATTTTTTTGCGTATCAGGAAACCGCAGAAGCTGCCGGGGATATGTCCAGCGCACTGCCCTGTCGAGCTGGCTGCCGCTAACCGCCATGCCATAATGGCAAAACATCCGGTCTTCAAAGGTCTTGAGGGTCATTTTACTCCTAGGGGGAATCAGGGCGAGCACCAGGTAACGCAAGATGACGTCTGTTATCACGATACGTGCGCCTGGTCCTTTCCAGGGAGCAATCAAGCCTATTTTTTTTCCAAGTTTGACAAAAAGCTCCTGGCCTTGTTCATCAGCTTTTTTGTAGTTGTAGTTATTTGGAACGGTGATATCAGGATGCCGCAAAGCGCCATGAATAATTTCCTGCATCCGGATTAAATTTTGTTTGGCGGTTTCCCGTAATGAAACATCATCCAGCATCGGCGGCGTGACAAGCCATGCAAAACCATTAGCACCCCCCTGTTGCCTGGTTTCATCAGTCATGGCCGTGCAGTAACGCACCGATTGGGCGCAGAGGCTGCGTAACACCTGGAACACACAACAGAGGGTGAGCATTTCGACCTTTTCCAAAGGATCAATGGTGGCACGGCAAATATTAGCGAATTCATAGGCGAAAAGATAGGCCTCTTGCCAGCTTTCCACAGGACACCAGCCACATTTCGCCAGCTGCCGTTGATTGGCAATAAGATCCTGAGTTGTTGGATCTGTATCCTCAATCCATTTGCTCAATTTATCTATTTGGGATGTTTCTTGAAAAAATTTCTTTAAACCCTCTGCAATATCAGTCAATGATGCTTTGACATCGCCTTTTTGAAAGTCCCATTTTTTTTCAAAGGCGAGTAGCTCCGAGGTATCTAAAAAACGGATGAGATTACAGAGTTGCAAATAAAGCAATTCCCCGCCACGGGCCATGAAGTCATGACTGGAAAAGGAGTAATATCCTCCTTTTATAGCCTCTTCCCAAGATGTATCAGGTTTTTTATTCCCTTTTATCCGTTTCCAGATGGTTTCCCCCGCGATTAATCCACGACTTACAGGTAAAAAAGTTTGAGTACACCAGGTCCGGTTTGCCGCTACTCCTACAAAACCACAAAGTAACTGCTCAAGCAAATCAAGCACTTGGTCCTTGGAAATTGTATAATCCGTTTCAGTTCGCGCCTTGAGGTTTTCCAGAGTATGCCTGAAACGTTCTTTGTGACACCCATGCCGCGTTTCAAGTTTGGAAGAACCGAGAAAGGAAAAAAGCTTCAAAATCAAGCGGGCGGGCGGTTCATATTCTAACGGTGTGTTATCCGGCCAGTTTTCAATACTTACCTGATCTGGAAAACCAAATCCCCATTTTGCTTCAGGATTAGAAATATATTTCTGCGCCAAAAAAAGCAGCAAAAACTCGATAAGATATTCTGTCTCAGTCTGGTCCTTGTAAAAGCGGCGGCCAAAAATCTGAATCGCCGGATTTTCGTCTTCTCTTTCTTTGTGAGCAAGTTGAGGGAAGCGGATGACTGACATTACATCACCTGTAATTGTTGTTCTTGAATCATTAAAGTTTTGGTTTTAAGGCTCCCATCTCGATCCATTTCCAACAGTTTTAGTTGGTTTACTTTATGGGCAGGGTGTTCCAGGAGCTGAGCCTTGAACCTCTCCAACCGGTTTTTATAGCCGGGATTTAGCCGTTGGCCTACTTCTCCCATATCGTGCATCAACACAAAATCAAGGAAAGGAAGCTCCAAACGAAGTTCATATCCGGACATTTTTTCTACCAGGATCAAGACATAACGAGTTTGTTTAAAGGTATCGTTGAGTCTCTCCCACTCTAAAGAAAAATTTCTAAAGGGAATCTCGGCCAGCAGGATTTGCACACTCTGGCGATAGCCTTCCTGCCGGCGTCTGAGTGTGATATAAAGCTCTTTGGTTTCATTGCTTTCGCTAAGCTTCAATCCGGTGTATTCTTCCTGCAGAACATGGAATATTGGGCTGAGTAGTCCGCTCTTGCGCTGAAAATCAGGGCCGTTTCGCTGGTTTTGCCATTCTTCCGCCTCAACCAGCATTTGTGAGTCGAGAAATAAAGGAATGAACCGTTTCTTCATATCATCGGGGAAATCGCCAAAGATGTAATAAATACGGCGCAGGGCCTGACGGATTCGGCTGGCCTGGATTCTGGACGGCGAACCGATTTTAATCCTGTTGCATAATTCATCGGCAATGGGCCGCATGGTTTCTGGCAAAGTAGGCAACATCGCATCCTCGCTATTCCACAACACACGGTCAAGGCCTGGGAAGGGTTTTGATCCCATTTCAAGCTTTTCAATATGGCCTACTGCGGTCAGTCGCTTGGCCTGTTCATCGAATTCTACGCCCTTGTAACCGAAAAAACGGTTACAAAAGAGGGTATCCATACTGTCTGGAGGAATAGCAGCGGCAGCCTGGTCGCGGATTGTTCTGCAATCCAGCCCGCCGGTCAGACTGTATGCCAGGTGCCCTGTAATCTGGCGCATAGTCAAGCGACTGCCATATTCATTCAGACGGCGGTAAATCCAATAGATACGTCTCAATGCCGTATCCTTGGCTTGCCTGAGCGCAATCACATTGCGATAAACCGGGCAGGATTTTTCCAGATCACATATTTCACAATCCTGCCAAGCGCTATGATCTATGATTCTTTTCAATACCGTAACGCCGGTGTCTACGTTGTCTGTTTTGGCAAGATTGATCACAGTGAAACAGGTACCAAAGATATCCAATGGTTCCGGATCGTTTTTGTCTAAAGATTCCAACAACTGGTTTTCCAATTTTGGCCAGGGCGTTTCTTTTTCCTTAGCAATATCTTCAAATGTAGAGAGCAAGGTGCCGGAATTAGAAATGATAAACCAACGCTCTGTCGTGTTGTGTAGATCAAGCGAATCTAAAATATTTTTCCGTCGTTGTTTACCGCCAAATTCACTCATATCCTTGATAATGTGGATGGTGAATCCATTGCAAGGTATGATCTCATGCTCTGTGAACGGCTGATCTAAGGGCTTGTTGAACTGCAGGTTTCTTATCTTTTTATACAATTCCAAGGCAATGGTTGATTTTCCATCCCCGGCATGGCCGGTAAGAATAACATTCGTACCTTCCGAATCGGTAAGTTTCTTCAGGATATAATCTGTCTGGTTCAGCCCTACATGAATATCTCCGAAATACCGGTTTTGTGCTTGCGATTCAGCCAGCGCGTTTTCATCGGATGCTGTAGCGTTATGGAGTGTGTTGAGATAGGTGACAAAATTATTCTCACCGTAACGAGTGATATGACTGGGGACGGCCTTAGCTGGCTTTGGTTCAAGAACGATAATGGGTTCTTTACTCGGCCACATGGCCTTATTAAAAACTTCCTGCATGGCAATAATATTGGCAAAACCGTCGTCCCTGCGCGGTTGAATCGCCTGATCAAGCCAATCTATCAGACTGTCCGGAATATCTTTATCATGCCTGAAATCACGCACTGTTTTAGGAAATTCTTCAAGATTAGGCACACTGTCATACGGTCGTTTGCCGCATAGCCACTCAAACAGAGTTATTCCCAGGGCAAAAAGATCTCCGCTTTCACAAAAGTCGAAGTCAATTTTCCGCAGCAAATCAGGCGCAACATAGAGATCTGTGCCCATATATGGCCCAATATGGGGATAACTTGCGGTGCCGAAATCAATGAGTGCCGGATCGCCATTTGCGGTCAGTAGGATGTTATCCGGTTTAATATCATTATGAAGCAGGACCGTTTCCCGGGCCGAGTCCTTATGCATGGCCAGCAGAGCTTCCAAGAGACATGAAGTGACTTGTTTAAATTGTGTCAGGTCGGGGCGCTCACCTTTATTAATTAATGTTCGTAATGACGGGCCTTTAATCAAATTGGTTACCAGAAAAAATCTGCCGTCCCGCCATTGATGCAGCCCGTGAGAATGAAGCACGAAAGGGCTTTTAACAAGTTCGAGGTTGTTCTGCTCAGAAACGATTCGATCGCGCGGCACCTCTTGGTGAAAAAGTTTGATGGCTACCGTACGGTCACCGATTTGTTGGGCGCGATATACTTGCGCTTCCCTGCCCATACCAATGAATTCTTCAATTTTAAAGACATCATAGCTTGCGCCGGGTTGGAGTACTTCGTTGGGCTCAGGTTTGGGAGGCTCTTTTTCCTTTTCTGGTGATAACTTTTGCAAAATAGTCAGGATTTCTTTGGCCTCCTGGGGCCGCTTGTTTCTGTCTTTCTGAATGAGGGAGGCGATAATCTCAATAATATACGCAGGTGTCTGTAATTTCTTAAGTTTGCCAAGCTGATCCTCTGTCAATCCCCCTATCCCTTTTAAAAGATAAAGAGATTCTTTAAAAGGAGGTGTGCCGCACAGTAAGGTGTAAAATAGAATCCCAACGCTAAAAAGATCAGTTGCCTCGGCAAACTGCTTATCAATATACAGTTCCGGTGCAATATATGGCGATGGTTTGAGAGATGATGCATCAGGGAATACGGTAAAAATATTATCCGGCAAATAGCAATAATCAAAGTTCATTATTTTTGGTGTATCCCCTGCCATCATAATATTTTCCGGCCGCAAATCGCGATGAATGACAAGCCGATCATGCAGTGCCACAAGACCCTGGGTGATACCTTGAACAATATTAGCCGCTTCAGATAGAGAAAATTTCCCCTTTTGAGTCATAACATCCGCAAGTGTACCCTGCTCCGACCAGTCAGAAGCCTCAATGATTAGCCCTTCCTCATTGGGAACATATTCTACTTTGACCAGATTTGGATGGCTACCTACCTGTTCAACAGCTTTGAGACTATTCAGATACTTAATCTTCTGTTCTTCACGTTCTGTCTGGGAAAGATTGGGATCAACCGTGAAAACTCGTAATCGTTTCACGGTCTGCAATTCATGGTTAGCGGGTTTCACCAAAAGTTCAATTTTCTGAGCGGTCTGTGTCAGATTCTCCAGGATATCATAACCAAGGATATACAATGCCTTACCGCGAGGCACCGTTGTCTGTTCACGTAGTTTTTCCGCGATTTTCTGCCGATCATTGACAGAGAGAAGTGGTTTGTGGGAGCCAGAGCGGTAATTGAAAAATTGAACCAAAGCATCAATATCGCCAAAGGTGGGATTGTTTGGTGCCTTTTTCGGCAATGTAACATTATGGACTACAGCATCAGGGTTTGTTAGCACTACTATGGATTCAACCCATATGTTGGGGAGATATGGGAAGGCTTTATCAATAAAGCTTCGCAACACCTGGCATTTGTATTTATTTGATTTGTGAGGGTCTTTTCGATATTTGCCATTGATGCGCCAGTTGTGAGGCAGGATTTCAACCTTGCCTGCCCAGTGCTTTACTTCTATGATGGCGATGAGATCTCCGGCGATAGCAATGAGATCACATTCAAAATATTGATTGGTTGCCGGATCATAAAGGTCGTAATTGGGGATAAATTCGGCCTGGTTTTTGAGAGATTGTGTGATGGTTTCCAGGGCATGTCGCTCATGGGGGAATTTGCTTTTGATTGGTAAAGCCTGACTATCTTTTTCTATGTTAGAGCTAAGTGATTGGATAAGGAAATCTTGAGCTGCTTCACGATGGTTTTTTTCTTGCAGAAACGTATATACCTTTTCGTCCAGGTAAGCGTAGCTGACCAACTCAGAGAGGTCACGGGGTGAACCAACAGAAGATGCGTCACCAAGTTTCTCTTCCTTGCCTTCATTAGGCATTAATTTCCAAAAGCTGTTTGACCTGAGGTGAAAAAAAGGATTTAAGGGCCTGTTCCGATCTTCCTTCCTGGCAAATTTGTAAAAAAAATTCGAGAACAAATACCTGAAATCTGAATCAAAATAAAATTTATTTTTTACGTAAATCCCAGAAGATATTCCTTCTATTATCGCAAGAAGTGCCAAAACCTTATGTGGTTTATTGCCAGAGACATTGTGGGGTAGGATAGAAGAAATAATTTCTTTGAAATCATCAAGATCCATAGCTGTTATCCCTAATTAAATATCACACACTATACATGCAGTTGGACCATGGTTTTGAAAAATATCAACCAATTTTTTGCTTCTATTATTAGGTCTCATGGGTGATCTTTTGTTATAGCTTTCTTCAATTTCACCCCTGCGTTGAACTAATTCACCGAGGCTCTCTCCTTCGCTCCATGTAAATCTTTTTTCATTTTGGCCTATTTTTTCAAAAGACATGGCCTTAATGAAACTCTTCTTATGGTGTTTGTATAAGTTAAGCCACTCAATTTTTTGTTGAAAAAAACAGAAATAACAACCAGACCTGCTTCTCCATTTATAATATTCTGGAAATCCTAGACCGCTAGATTCCAATAAATATTCAATGTCCGAGTAAATAAGTCCATCTTCTACAAAAGGATAGAACGGTATGATATTATCTTTGCTTGAAATGTATCCATCACGGTCTTCATCATTTCTGATACCTATGTAGCTGTATACATAATCTGACCCTATATATTTCTCATAAGGTTTGATTTTAAGGACCTCTGTGCACCACCTTTGCTGCGGTGATGGCAGATATCCGCCCTTTAAGTTCAACCAATTCTCAAATGACCTTTCAGGGTGAATAACGGTAATTTCAATCCCCAAAATTGCCCTCATCCGATTCAAATATTCATACGTTTCAGGTAATTCATACCCCGTATCAAGAAAAACATATTCAAGTCCTGGTTTGTCCTTAAGATATACTGCCAGAGCTGCGCTGTCTTTACCGCCGGAAAGGGCCAGAATATGCCGCCGGTTATCACTCTTTCGCATAATATCAATTCCTTATGCTGTCATCTTGTAGCAGCTTTTCGCCTAACAAAATAAAAAGCGCTTCAAGTTCTTCATGGGATAACTCTTTGTGAGAAACTCTCATGAATTTTTTCATTTTTTCAAGATTTGCTTTATCTATCCGAAACAATTTATTTGGCATAGAACCAGATGAGTTCATCATAGATACATAACGAACAACTTTTCCTTTGGTTTTAACAGGGGATTTGAGTTCCGCCGTTACAATTGCCTCAAGCGCTTGAAAGCGATTGGCAAAATCATGAATACTGGTTGAAAAAAGTTGCAAATCGTTATCGCGCCAGACGTCTACCGGCCGATGATTGACAATTGCTGCCAAAGACGTCAGCCAATCTTGCATATTGCTATTTGACCCAGCTAATGCGGCCACGAAAGGTTTTAGTTTAGGATCGGCGCACCGAAGAACTAATGGTTTTGCCCGTTTATTGAGATCAGTTTGTACAGACTTTGGTTCTATATTGTACCCCTCGCCAAAAGTTTCTACCACAATAGTTTGGATGGACCGTAACAGGCGCGGCAGCGCCTCGGTAAGTTCAACCAGAGTAACACGTAATAATTTTTGGAATCGTGCTACCCTTTCCTCCTCTATGGGAGTCTTATCAGAAAAGCTATGGAGTCCTACAGCCTTTGGCAGATCAGTAAAGAGTAGCTGAATGGGGTCTTTAGCATTCAAAAGCGTTCTTCGAACATTTTGGGCCTCTTTGCTGATGATTCTTGTATGAAGAACATATTCCGGCAATCCGCCGGCAAATTGCACAAGCGGGCCGACTACACTGACCATGGTAGCATTGCGGATCTTTTTGTTTCCATTAATTGGGCTTGTGTTCAACAAATCCCGATAAATGCGGAAAACTTTCCCCTGAATCCCCATCGGTGTAAATTTTCTAACCGAAAAATATTCAGGTCGTTTCACCATCAGTTCCATATCTTCGGGGCCAAGAAACGGCACAAAAGCTCCTTCTTGGTATAGAGCGATTTCATCAGAGTGTACAGCCAAAACTAGACAGATCAATACAAAAATAGGGCCTTCTCTCATCCCAAATGGGGGATGTCGTAACCTTTCGACAAGGGATACCATTTGGACTTCTCTGTCAGTAGCTTTGCTGATGGATTTAATAAGCTCATTCCATACAGGAAAGAAATTCGTATTAGGTTCCGGAGCTACCAACTGCCAATAGTCTTTTTTTCCTTTTCTGTGAAGGCCTTCTGCCTTTAACATAGTCCGATATATTGCTACTTCTGGACCGGTACCCTGCATCCCTAAGTTCTCCTCGCCCTCATGGGCAAGCATTGCATCCATCAACTCTCTTCTAGCTCTTGCGGCTGCGGAAGATAGTTGATTGCGATTGATCAACTCGTTTCTAATGACTGGACAGTCAGGAAATGCCTGATTGCACAGGGAAGATAACAAAGAAGAAAGGTCTCTGCCAGTTTCAACAGAACGTGCCTGATTATCTGCATACCAGGTAGTTTCTGTGTTTCCCGGAGAGAAAATATCAGATACAAATCGACGAAGGCTATCTTCTGCAACCTGGGCTCGAAAACTTGCCTCCTTTCGTGCAACACCATCATGGAGAAGTTCCGATGCCTCTTTCAGTACCGCCTTGGAAGCCGCAACATCCAATATCATTTCTCGAAGCTGTTCTTCACATTTGGCGTAGCCTATTACGATGGGACGCCCGTTTTTAGTATGAAATGGGAAGGTCTCCGATGGGGCCTCTTTGCCAAAGCAGTATAGGATTAAACCATCTACGTCATCTGAAGAACATTCCGGAGTTATTTCTTGAAGTTCTGATAGAGAACACCACTTTCGTTCAAAGTGCCTTAAGGTCCCTGTTTCGTATGAATGCCTTGAAGCTGTGAGCGGGCTCAGTGAAAATGACTTCTCCAAAATGTCAGTGAGCGGCTGAACTGCAAGACTATCTTTCCGTTTACGGATCGCAGCAGGAATGTCAAAGTCAGTTCCTTCCCAAAGCCGATATTCATCAGCATAATCACGGTAAATGAGGATTCCTTTTTCGATAAGATCGCTCAGGGTTTTTTGAAGGTTTTTCTCTTTCAAACCGTCTGAAGAAAATGGCCTTAAAAACGCAAAAGGCAGTATTTTGGAGGAAGCCTTGAATCCCGAGGGGCCTGAAAATAAATTAAGCAGCCCGGTTACCTTTAAAATAATTACATAGAAGGGGTCCAAATGCCTTGATCTTTCTATGAGATCATGAATCTCTAACCAGCGTTGAGATTCAGGCCGATTCAAAACAACGCTTGTTACGGATGAAAGAAAATAATCATACAAATGTTCAGGACCAAAGGTTGACAAATCGCCAGCCTCTAAATCGATTGTTTGAGTTGAAAGAAAGGAAGGTAAGGCATTTGGTTCTCCGCTACACAGAAAGGAAAACAGTGTGCGATCATTTTGTGCAAAACGGACACAGAGTTCAGGTAAAAGTAAAACTACCAAAGGATGCAAGGGATAAAACCGCTCCAGGCTTTTAACGTCTAAGTTGAACATCTCAGGGAATTGGGAATGATTTACTTTAGCATGAAAAGTTTTAGCCCAGTTGCTAACTGCTCTATTTATGAGGGAGTTTTCGTTCTTTCGGACAAGTGTTTTTCCGATAAACTGAATCATTTGGGCAGTAGGTTCCACAAAGGAAATATCTTCAAAACGCCCCTGCACTTTTCCCCATTCTTGAAACTGCCTGTTAGTTAGCCCTGATGCGTACTCCTCAAATGCCTGGTGAAGGCAAACCCAGAGATATATGTCATCAGTTTCTGCAAGAGCTTGCAGAATATAAAGATCACCTTTTGCAGGATAACGAGCCATGAATTCAAGATTTTTGCCGAATTCATCTATAAAAACTGCAACGGGGCTCCGATATAACCTTCCTGCTTCTTTATAAAGCTCTACAAGTAGAAGCGTTTCTATGAATTCCTCTCGGCATATCTTGTTGACTTTGTGCAATAATTTTCCAAATGCTGTTTTATTGCTGCCATGCTTATGCTTGATCCTTATCATTGCTTGCTGCAAACCTTTAGATAATGACCGATTAATTGATTCAAAGGAAGACGTAACCGGAACTCGGAAAAGACCTTTGGTTTTAGAGTTATAAACAGCTAAAGCATTTCGCAGTTTTTTCGCCAAGTTGTGGTCTTTTTCATCTAACATCTTTCGAGCAATTCGTGTGTCGTTTTCATCGCTCGGTCCACAGAGTGCAAGAAGAAAGTTGGCAAAAGATGATTTCCCCATTCCGTAGGGTCCGGTTAATGACCAGGCCGAAACCCGTTCACCGTTTAACGCAGACGTTAGCCGGCTTATTATTTCCAAACCCTTGCCAGTCAGATAGTACTGCCGGAGGTTGGTATCATCCCCCATATCGCGTTCTATATTTACAGAACGGGCTACATTAGCATCAATTGATACATAATCCGATAGAATCATTTTATCGTTCCAATCGACCCTTCCCTTCATAATAGTGAGATAAAGCTTTCCGGTAGAGCAAGTCGGGGTCTTCCTTGAATGCTAATTGGCGATTTCCGAAAGATTCCACAAAATCGATCCCCTTGAAATTTATCACAGCCCTTTCCAAGCGTTGACCGACCTCAGTCTCAGAAAGCTTGAACACTACTCCAGGGCTGTTGAAATCATACATGATTCGGTTGAAAGAAAGTGTCCGAAGCGAAGACTGCATCTTTCTTGCATAATCCAAACACGCTGCTAAAAGAATCAGGTCAGGCAATGAGGGCTTGTCATTCACATTGAATCGATGTGCCTGTTTTTCGTCATTTGAAACAAGCAAGCCCAAATGTGTGAAAGGGCATTCTATCTCGGATGAGATCTGCCTGCTATGTGGAGAGTACATACGGATAAAACATGAGGCATCCTTTGCAATTGATGAAGATGAATAACGGTTCGAGCCCAAAAGTCGATCTTTACGGTCAATAAGAATTTGGGTTAAATTCTTTAAAGTGTATGGAGTCATTAGCCCCAAATTTATGGCTAATGACCAAGCAATAGCGGAAATTGGTGGCATAAAAAGCTGCCAATGAAGGAGCCAAAGGCTCGCGGGATCTTCTAAAAAAGGATCCCATCCATCGTCGGCAAACAAAGCTTTGCCGAAACCAGTCACTTTCATTGGTCCACTAAGCTTTGCTGACGATCCTTCCGCAGGTTCAATGACATGAAAAGCCATGCACCAGAATCGAATGGCTTTTACCATGTTTTTGCCTACGCCTAATCTTTCAATGGCATCCTCTTGGTCAAAGATTTTGGGATCTTCAAAAACACCATCAAAACCTTTCTTCAGCCATCCATATCGGGGGCAAAAGGTTTCATGGCGTGCAAAAAAGCCTTCTTTTAACCATTCTTCAAAATTATTCATTTCTGAAATAGATTGTGTGCTCGCTATAATGGTTATAAACCCATTAAAATTAAAAGAGGTTTCAATTTTGAAAGGCTGAAAAAACAGCTACTTGTACATCAGTGCACGGATAGAAAAGGATAAAATAATTTAATCAAATTTTAATAAATTTACCCTCTTTTTCTCAATAAGTCAAGACAAGCTAATGCATCTACAGGGATCTGTCAGGTGGGGACTTGGGGACATTCACATTTGCAGTTTTAGAACAAGGCACCCTGTATATAAATTAAAGTTAGCTGTGTAATAAAAACAATAACATATCCAAAGCTGTAAAACTAAAGAGCATCCCAAATCCCAAAATTACCGGCTACCCGTTAATAATGCCATTATTGTTATTCCACCATGCACCCATGCACTTGGCATTTTACAAATCCCTCCGCCAACAAAGTACCCGTTTCATAACTCACTACCTCCTTTTAAAAAAATCTTACAGAAGCTGTGCTATAGTTGCCTCCCCTCTAACCCATCTTTACTTAAAAATTCCTCTGGGGTATTAAAAGCAGTAAGGAAAAGATGGGTGCCAGCAAAGGAAAGAGGAGACACTGGGCCGATAGTCATAAAGCGGCCAGCGCCCATATCTGATTTTCATAATTATCGCAATATGGTTCATCAACAGAGGGCTCAAAGTGCGAATGAACAACTCCTTCTGCATCAATGCTTACAAGACCAATATTAGACCTCTGAAATTTGACAATATTTTTTAAAGCTGAATTTGTGTAAGCGTGATCGAGAACTACGTAAGAAATGTTTGAAAATGCACGATACTTAAACGCCTGGCATAGAGCTCTCTTCCAGTTACGCAGCTTCATCTCAAAAGCAATAACTGTAATACAGTTTTTCCCATCTTGCTCCTTTTCTTGATTTGCTATCAAAAGATCAGGGATACCAAATAATCCCTTTGGCTCAATTAACATGCAAGAAACATCACGGTCATAAAATTTCTCAATTAAAGGACTATTGATGGCAACATCAAAAAGATCCTGTTCGGTAGCATATGACATTTTTTACCTCCAACCTTTATTAGCAGCATAAAGATTAGCAACGGTTAACCATAAAGGAAGATGAGAACCGTCACTATTAGCGTCAAAGACTATGCCTTTATTAGAAAGTTCGTCATATTTTTTCATGGCGGAATCTATCATATTTCTGACTGCAATATACCTATCCTTGCCACTAACCATAGATAATTCCTTAAGTTGTTTTGTGATCACCAAAAAGTGGTGCTTATATAGTTGAGGTTTGCTAAAATGCCAGTTAAAAGTCTTGCTGAACATAATCGCCTGATGTCTATTTGTATCAAATATATCTTCAAAATTGGGATATTTTCTCTTAATAGCGCCAATATACTGATACTCAATTGACTGTAGTAGTTTTGATACATATAGCCTTGGATTAGGCCCTGTTTGAATGGAACGTTCAAGCTCCTCAAAGGTTCTGATCTTAAATGACCGCATGTTTTCGTAAGACCCAACCGTAATAACATCAGGGTTTGCTAAACTTAATAAGATCGACTCTGTATTCAAATAGCCCAACACCACTTCCATATCATTCGATTTTAATGCGTCAATAAAATCGAAAAGGGACAACAAGAAGTCGGAATCTTTTATTTGTTTAGATGGGGAATCTGGTTCACCAATTAGATATACACCATGTATTTCCAAAGAAGTGACCCAATTCAATATATCTGCGATGTAGTCCGGATCTTTAAACATCAACTCGTTAACAATTAGCTGCAATAGAACTGGCTTTGATGTCCCCGATTTTCGTATTTCATTAAGGAAAGGTTCTACAAAAAGTTTTTTTTGCTGGGTGATAAAGTCAGATGGTGTTCCGCGTAAATATCTGGTTGGGATAACTATACGATAAAATTCGCTATCTAACTGAAAATCCAAGCAGCACTTTGCACATATTGAAGCATATGTGTCAGGATAATCGTCCGTATCAAAACCCTCAGATGCAATGTGGGGGAAAAAATTATATGTCTCAAGTTTTCCTTTCGGCGTATCCGGCAAAAAAAATTGAGGATCAAATATTGCATCCCTTTTTATTCTTTGGTCTAAATTTTCAACATATTCCTTCGTCATAAATCTTGGAGCGATGATTACCCCATCTCCACATCCATCATCTTTCATGCTTTCAAGGTTCCAATTATAATTATGCCCTAATTGATGATAGACTTTAAAGTTCATTTGTAGGCCTCGCAACATCTGTTAATTTCTTTTTGTAATATGTCTGTATTCCTGAATCTGAGATAAGGTTCCGGTGCAAGTAGCCTGCAAAGAAAATCCTTGATAGACAAAAAATCAGCGCAATCCAGTTTTTCTTTAGTCCACTTGCCATTAATAATATTTTCCGGAATAGAATTACCACATCCTAAAACCAAAGGGTCAAAAGGATGAACACCTCCTCCAATTAACTCCATCACATCTATTCCCAAAATAAACTGATCCGTCCTGTGATCAATCTCCGCTCGTCTATTTTTAAGCTGTTCTGGTGCGGCATAACGGGGTGTGCATGGACTAAAAGGAGCAAAGGAATAGGTCAGGTCAGTTTGTTCAATTGCTAAGATAATACCCAAGTCAATGATAACGGGGGATCCATCATCTCTTATGAGTATGTTATCTGGCTTAAGATCCCTATGGGTTATTCTAACCCGCCAAAGCAGATCAAGGCCGCTAACCAAGTCCTGAAGAAGTTTGAGGATAGACAATGGATCTGAAAACCTCGCATAACATTCACTAAGGGGTTTTGAAATTATATATTCTTCTACTATGGCAAAGTGGAGGTCATCAAAAATTATGAAATCAAGATTTTTAGGGTAATAAGGGGAATCGATAGATTTTTGTGTTTCAACTTCACGTTTTGCTCTTTTCAGGCCCTGTTTGCTCGGCGATCTCCCAATTTTAACTATTACTTCTCCATACCTGCCATGCTCTGCTAAATAGACACGCTTTTGACCCGTCTCCTTAAAAGTCTGAATAATCTCAAAATTTTTCAGAAAATTGTCTAAGGTCATTTTTTATTACGATATTTGGTATTCTTCAAAATTAACAAGTCCGAGTCACGGGGTCACCCATTTTTTACAACATAATGCCTCTTTGTCAAGAATAAAGACCCGACCGCCTATGTCGCCTCTCAGAGATTTCGCCCAAGGCTTTCAAAAAGGCAACCCGATCATCCAACAAATATATCTCGCTGGGGTGACTTCCGGGACGTTATGTTGCCAGTTTAGTTATGTTGTGAGTTTTGGATATACTTCCCTTTAACTATCAGAGATTTATTTTCTTTGAATCTAATTCTTATACTTATTATCTTCTTTAATAAAAAGGGGTTACAAAAACTCGCAACATAACATCTTGTAATCATTTGACATTATATTTTCTTTGTGCTATATATATTATAATTAGAGAATAGGAGAAAATGGCATATGATTTACTTCTGCTTTATAAGCTCTGCTTAGTTTTGCTAACCCAAAATTGACCCCCCTGAAGGGCAAATAACAACCCAAAATTGACCCCCCTTGAGCCGACCTCTGGTATAAAGGATTGGGACGTTTGGGGGACGCCCTTTATATTTCCATATTTACAGTTTTAGGCTTAAGGATCAATGAGATTGTAGCCCCTTTGTTGCTTTGTTGTACTATTGTCTCTCCTGGCTTTACCGACTGACTCACCCCGGCCAATGAGAGATTCAAGCGCCTTGCTATTTGAACCATACCAATACCAAGGTCTCTTACCGCCCAATAGCACAACAGACTTTTTGCCTTAACGCGCAAAAGAATCATAATTTCAAATCTGTAAATGTAAAGGGCGTCCCCGAAGCACCCGAAGCACAGATCTGATGGCTCAACATATTTAAACAGTTTTTGTAAATCTTCTTGTATAAGTAAAAATGAACGAATGTAATGCTGTGGATTTTTAACATACATCGGGTGCAATAAATATTTCCAATTTCCTGAATTTGAATATGATCCATCGGTAAATCTTCTTATTGTCCTTTTTAATGGTCTATCTATAGGCATATTATCTCCTGATTATTCAAATCATTCTAACCATTTTCACTGGCGCCGGTTTTTTGGTGTCCAGTGCAAAAAAAGGTTCGGTAATTCATTTGCTTAATTTCATGTTTAAAGTCCAAGAAGCATATGGATAAAAATCTGGTAAGTTGCTAACAATTTGTCCATTTTTGAAATAATGGTGCGCGATTGTTGGAAACAACTCTGTAGGGACCGGAAATATAGCATTAGGATTATGAAACATTGATACCCCATCTGCCCAAGTCTCATCGCACTGTTCATCTACTACATACTTAAACATTTTTGGTACAGCTGCGTTTGGATCATGATCATGGCAGGTTCCAACTCTTACCATCATAACATTATCATCCTTAAAACCTGATTGTCTTCCAATTCTGTTGAATTTTGAAATTGTTCCACTGGCGGAAAATACTACAGCACTAATATTTTCTGCGTTTTCTTGAAAAAAGAAGCCAGATGGTATTTCTTTGTTACCTACTTTGTGGCTTTTAATAGGTATTGGATTAATGACAAGTTTGTTTTCTTCGTTATAAAAAAAATCATGCTTTACACCATAGAGATAATTAATAAGTGCTGTCGAACTCCACAGCATTGATGCATCATCATGGAAATCAGCTATGGCCAAAATTAGCGGATTTCCCTTCACGTGAGGCAGTTCCCAATATTTTTTTTGCAATTTAGTGAATAATGGACTACCAAATCGTATTGGCATTGAATCCTCATGTTCCTTTAATACCTCATCCGGTGACTTAATTTTGGGGTATTTTCTAAAATATCGGGGAGGATTATTTTCTTTTCTTCCAACAATCACAGCTTCCATTGCTACAGTTTTACCGTATTTCTGTATTAAGAAATCTGGGGCATTGTGTTCACGGTTAACAAACAGTTCTTCTTCCGAAAGGTATGCGAATAAAAATAATTCCCATAAACGTGAATCAAAACCTGTTGTCTGAAATTGTTCTACAAAGTTACCATCAACATCAACAAAGTTTGGCATCATGTTTCTGATAAGTTCTCTTGCCGGGGTAAATGCAGCCTCACGCATTAAATGGGAAGAAAAGATGTGCAGCTTTTCAGATGCAACAATGGGGGTAAACAAGTCTAATCCTTTTGATGCATCTCCTTGAGGGAATATTTTTTTATTTTGGCCAGTATGCCATTTAATAGCATTAATTAGCCATTGCTGAGCTTCATCTTTATTTGGAAAAGAGCATTCAAGATCAAAAGCTCTAAAACGCCCTCCTTCATCCCGCCCTAAAACTACGGCCACATAATCTAAATCAATAGTATCAAGAAGAAGGACACCAATTACAGATTCATCATCATTTGAATACCATCCCAACTCCTTGCTAACATAGCCAGCCGCCGGACTCCTGGAATAACCTGCGATTGCATTAAATCTTTTCTCATCCATTTCTTTGACGATGATTTTTTCTATCAAAACCGATCCTTTGCACCGAACGGCAAGGATAACCTGATGAAAAAGCAAACAAAATATGGTTAAAAAGCGAAGAAAAATCAATAAACAGCAAAATTTGTAGAAACCAAAAAACGGCCAGGCTTTTTCAGTCAGAGTTCATCCTTTTGTTAGCTTTTTCGATTACTTGCATGTTATTCAGCTGACACCTCAAGGTCGCTCTCTTTATAACCAAAAAGTCTCATAAGTTCGCGACTCCGTTTGACAATTGAATTTGAATTCAGCTTTGTTTCAACAAAGAAATTTGAACTTGCAATCTGCATAGGTTGTCTTAACTTGTTTGGCTCTTGGCTAAAATATGACATTCGAGAACCCCGAAGAGAGAGGCACCGGGAAAATTCAGCACTGTGCCGCCGATATATCTCTTCCGAGACGATAACAAGGAGTTCCTTCCACGTGCGTGGATGATGAGTATTGCCAAGTAACTGGAAACTTCTGACCCGCTTATTTATAAAACTGCCTTCGGGGTAAAGTATAGGCTTTAGCGCAGACACAGGACTGATAGCATGCCTTTTCGGAGGAGACGAAACTTCTGGTTTTGTGCTTGGCGAGGTCTGAATATTTATTATGAATTTCTCGACATCTTCTATTTCCGGCCTGAAACCTGATAGTTTTTCGGTTGTCTCAATAAGAAGCTCAACAAAGAGGTCATCAGGATCATTCAAGATTTTATACCATGCTTTTGGCAAAGCATCCCGCAAAATATTCCTTTTTTGTCGCCCCCTGTAAAGGTGTTCAGCGTTTTTGAGCGTATCGCCGGATGCGCTATTCTCCCTTGATAGCAAATCAATCAATTTCTTCGCTATTGCATTTGGATCTTGCTGTAAGAAGTCTGCGGTAAAAAACCGTCTCTGTTCCCAACTGCCTTCATTCAATGGGAGATAAAACCACCATGTAATTCCATTTGTTAATATCGCCTGCTTCACACCCTCTCTGAACGAGTAATTAAGGAGTTGCTCCTGATGTGCCTCCAAATTTTCATTTGGCCGTTTAACCTCGATAAAGACCTTATTTATGCCATTTATCCGCAACGAAAAATCGACCCGCTTTGATTCAATAGTATATTCAGGTTTTACCTCATTAACATCGAAAGGATTCCATCCCAGCATAGATAATAACCGCAAAATAACACCCGACTTAATTGAGGCCTCATCTGACATAAGGATTGATTTATCATTGCGAATCTCATTAATTGCAGATACAAGCCTTTCTTTCATCGTGACCTCATTCATTTATTGGAAAGCTAACCCGGCATGAGGCGCGGCGGCTTTTTGCCGTCGCCCTCAATGCCGTTGTTATACTTTTATTAATACCTTTTCCCAACAAGATTTCTGCTTACACGATACTTGTAGACAGCCGTTTTTGCCTGGCCATAACTAAAACCCATCCCCTCCAAATGCCTTATGCATTCTTTCGGGGGTGTGTTTCGTGCGTTGAAATCATCTAATATTCGATCATACTCATCTTGTGTTGTCCGATGCGTTGCTTTTAGATGGTTGCCGTGGTGAATATAAATGTACGATCCGTTTTTTGCCTGTTCGTAGGATGCACCAGCATCAATAAGGATTCTCTCACATTCAGTTTGTGATAGTCCTCTTGCACGAGCATTATTTTGATCGAGAATACGAGAATATTCATCTTGACCAAAATATTGGATGCCATCATTCATTTTCTCAATCCTTAAATTATGAATTTAATATACGGCACCTCAAATAGTATAACGCAGAGCTAAAATAAAGTGGACTTGGACGCTCATTAGTTTATAAGTTACTGTTAAGGTTTTAGCGAGCAATTGTGGCGTATAACCAATTGCTCTTAAGCGTTTAACCGCTGAACTGACTGCGGGTTGTGAAATCTTCAGAAACAGAGCAAACTGCGAGCCGCAACCGTCTTTTTATATTTCCCGACGGCCAATACCTGCTCAGGTTTTAAGTCCAACAATTCTGCAACTCGTCCAAGTACCTTTTCAAAGTTAAACCCATTTGATTTAAGATGATATTTGCACTCAAAGTTTTTCAAGTCGATTTAAAAAATTATCCCTATCGACACCATCTGTAAATATCCTTTTACGTTCTATACCTCTGGCAATAATATGATGAAGCGCACCCAGCGCCTGTCCGCCACCTGCCACGCATGCCGGCGTTTGGGATGTATGCAGTGATAGGCGATGGCAGGCGGGTCGCGAGCTCAGGCGAGGCGGACGGGCATCTATTCTGGCTTGATGTGGCATGTGACTTCATAACCCCAAACAAATGAAAAAAGAAACGCATAAATAACGTCCCCCTTTAAGGGCCTTTCCATATTTACAATAGTTTAGGGTAAAAACTGTAAATGTAAAGGGCGTCCCCAAGATGTCCCAGGCCTGGCAGCATTTCTATCCAACCCGCGCCTCTCTGAACTGCCCCCTTATCATCGCATTGAATGCCTTTCCGAGTGAACCAGCCGCTCGTAGTTCGTTGTAAGTAAACTCGGGGACATCGTAGTAATGCCATATCTGTCTGTTCGATCGGAATTCTACCTCCACAGTTCCAGCGGACTGGTCGTACCCGATACTAGCAATCATTGATGAATCGACAATATCTCTATCCATATCTATCTCCCCAGTTTTTGCTCTCGTTGAGAAGTCACAACTCTCTTGTAATCTTCAGCACCACGTGCAAATGTCTTACGCCAACATTCAACCAACTTGGGGTCTTCACTAGTTGGTCGGGGCGTTTGTAACGGAATTCGTACGCGTGAAGGGATTGTAACCGCTTCACCGATAACAAGTGCTTCACCTGTTCGCAGTGATGGAAGCAAGTCTATGAGGCTGATCAAGTTGTCTGGGGCTGACGATTTCACAATCGATTGATCGGTCGAGTTGGTTAGCCTCAGTGCGATGAAGGTTCCAACCTGCGCTAATATCGTTTCGGCAATCTCAGACGGCCTTTGAGAAATAATCATTGCCCCAACGCCAAATTTACGGCCTTCTTTGAAAATACTCTCGACTGCATCCCTTGCGTAGTTATTGGCTCCAGATTTATTGAGATAAGAGTGAGCCTCCTCGAACGCGATGAAAAGCGGTCTCTGCCTCCCAGTGTATGGTTCATTCCTTCCCCAAAACATACTATCAAAAACGAAACGAGTGATGAGGCCAACAGTTATGTCAAGAACCCCAAAAGGTACGCCTGCCAGATCGAGAATCGTAAGTCTCTCCTCACCACCAATCCAATCATTCAGAAGATCGTGCAAATCCTTTGGTGATGTGGCATCAGAGTAGTCACCAGGATGAAACAGAAAATCATACGCTGAATCCCTGAGTCGACTTATTAGTCGCTTTTCGTAAACGTAGAACTCTTGATAGAGTTTTGACTTATAGGGGGCAGCAGCCCCGACTGCATAGGGTTTAAAACGGGGTGGCTCAAGAGTGTTATAATCGCCATTGCTTTCGATGAGTGCTTTGTCCTTGGTCTGCTTCTCAGCGGTCGCTTCGCTGAACGTTGCATTCAGCCACCAATAGATGTGATACCAGAGTTCTCTGACATTGAATGGTATAGGCGAATCAGCAGAAACTCGATCAGAATCAACAACTCCCGATTTTAATGAGCCTACATTCGCCTTTTTTCTTTCAACCACTAGCTCGCGCAGTTTTCTGTACTCAGGGCGTTGGTCATCCTTGGGTACGGCACCCACCAGAAAAAAAGCGAGTTCATCAAATGTCATCAGCCAGAAGGGGATATGCAGTGGATGCGTTGCATCTTTGATTCTGAATACGCGGGACCGCGGGAATGCCGTGGCATACTCCCCATGGGGATCGACTAGGATGACTCTTGATCCCGGATAATCGTCCAAGATCGCCTTTAAAACACTCACTGTGGTGTTGGACTTTCCACTTCCTGTCGACCCGAAAATTGCGCAGTGGCGCAAAACAAGCTTGTGAATATCGGCACTAACGCTCAAGTTTTCGGATGAAGAGTGCTTTCCGATCTCTATAGAACCGGCGTCTTTCCTCGCATATATGTCGAACAAATCACGTTCGGTCACAAGATGAACTTCATCGTTTATTGTCGGATATGTGCCGACGCCTTTCTGAAAGTCCTCATCTCCAATTTTTTCTCCAACAAGTTGCACCGACAAGAATCTCGATCCTTGATCGTATGGACGACTTTCGTCCGTGGCTGCACTCGGTGTATTGCTAACCGCTGAGACGATTCCGTAGATGCTGATATTACCCACTGGAAACTTCACAAAGGTTCCGATTTGGCCAATCTTATAGAGTCGGCCATTGATTATCGGCGCGGCTGAGGGAATAGTGCTCGATATCTCGACTTCAACTGTGCTTGAGTCAACGCGAATGACTTTACCCAAGTATGTGATGTCGCTGATCATTTGGCCCCCAAGTCTTGGCTATTCTGTTTTCCTGAACTTGCGACGAGGAATGCAACCAGCGCGTTGAAATCGCCCAACGTTAATTGCGACTTATCATCGCTCCAAAATGTTGTGGTGTTTTCGTTCGGCTTTGTCGCCTCTTTGTTGAAATGCCACTCGCCCAACTCGCCATTGATGATGGCTTTTGTTGGCCCGAATGCATGAAGATTCAGATATGCCGAACAGGATTTATGGAGGCTTTCTAAATCGGCGTCATTATAGATAAATGCGATGACGAACAAACGGTTGTTCTGGCGCATACAATTGAAAATAATCTCATTAATGTGTTGGTCGGAAAAGGAATAGCCACTGATAGCGAATAGTAGTTCCCCGCCGAGAAGATAGGACCGCATCCTGTCAAAGTAGGCGATGAAAGGTTGCTTTCGAGAGGAGTCGTATTTGTCTTTGGATGGATATATGACGAGCTCATTCTTAATATCTGAAACCTTTCCGATGTTGCCAATCCTGATGATGCGATAGGATTTCGTTGTTTCGGAGAACCGCCAGAACCAGTTCAAGGAGCCGTGAATCTTCCAAAGGCGAATCCAATTCTTCGTGAGGTCCCCTGCTTTGACGAGATGGTCTACGCTCTCCTGCCAGAAGAAGGGCTCAAACGAGCCAACGAATCCATCGAAGTAGGGTATCTCACTGGCTTCAAGCGACTTCTCGATAACAAGATCGTAGTTGGTTGTGAAGACTTCCTTGGCGTAATCTCGATTGAGCAGGTTGTACCAGGCGAAGAACCGTTTTGTTGTGGCAAGCGGGGCGCTCGCCTCCTTCTCTGTGATGATTTTATAGATAGCTCTGCAAATCTCTCCATCAATGGTACTTGCATCCTTACCGCAAACACCGAGATATTTTCTGGTCTCGCTCTCGTTGGTAAGTTCACGAATTCGTCTTAGTTGATTGAGTATGTCCTCGATGTTGACAGCGCGCCCGTTTATCAGCGTGGCCAGATCGTCCTTAACGATCCGTAATGTCTTCGCCGAGCTCTCGTTTAGGGCTGTATCGACGCTGCGGGTCAGCGTTGTAATATCTGGAATGCCAAGAGCACAGGACGTACCGGCACCAAAGAAGAAGCCGATGTTCTTGGAGTAGGACAAATGATTCTTCAGCTCTCTTATTTCTCGAAGTACATCAAATTTCGTCATCGTGCCGCCTCTCATTCACGCATGGCATGTTGTTCTTTTTGGTGCCGAACGCCTAAAATGAGCTGCCACAAAAGCCGTCTAAGACTTTAAATTTACTTAAAATCGGCTCGGCTTTTGGACTTGGGGACGCCCTTCACATTTGCAGTTTTAGAACAATCCACCCTGTATATAAATTAAAGTTAGCTGTGTAATAAAAGCAATAACATATCTAAAGCTGTAGGACTAAAGAACATCCCAAAATTTCCGGCTACCCGTTAATAAAGCCTTAATTGTTATTCAATATGGACCTAAAAATCTTTCTCAATTGAAATGGATTATATGCGTTGGCGCTTCAGACACCCAAAAATTGCTTCCCATTTATGCAGATTTCGCTGATAAGCTATTTTTTGAGTATAATTTTTTCTTCCCCCTGAGTTCCGTCACAGTTTAAAACTCGATATGCCCTGATTCATCCCTGTTTCTCAAAAGTTCAACGGTGATAAATTCAATATTTTTTCCTTTTTCTGTATCAGGTGGAAATAATTCCTTTAATTTTGATAGTGCATCGTAGGTATCTGGTTCGGTTGCATAATAAAAATCCTGTACTATTTCGCTGAAATTTAATAAATTTTCCTCTTGCCGGCAGGCAGATACAAAGCGGTTAACCAACTCCTCTAAGATGTTTCGGAATTCATGGAAAAACGAAAGATCATTTAACAGATCAATATTAATGGGATCTTGATCAAGACCAAACAACATGGACTTGGGGCGCCCTTCACATTTGCAGTTTTAGAATAATCCCCTGTACATAAATTAAAGTTAGCTGTGTAATAAAAACAATAACATATCCAAAGCTGTAAAACTAAAGAGGATCCCAACATTTCCGGCTACCCGTTAATAATGCCATTATTGTTATTCCACCATGCACCCATGCACTTGGCATTTTATAAATTCCTTGTGAATAGCCATTATGATATCTCTTTAATCATCTTGTTTATGATCTGCGCTAATTCGGCAATGTTATATTTGCAGACGTCGTATATTACCTCTGCGTCCGCCTCAAAGTAATGATGGCTGATGATATCCCTCATCCCTTTGGCTTTTTTCCAATCGACCTGAGGATATCGCGATAAAAGCGTCTTATTTGTCGCTTTGTCTAGATTTTTTAATGCCTCGCCAATTGCGATCAGTAACATACAAATGCTGTCAAGTTTCTCCATGCCTGCTGGTGAATCTGTGAAATCATTAACAGATTTAACCGGCTTAAAACGCTCTAAGATCGTTTGGCTTGCCCGATAAATCTGAGACAATATTTCTAAAACAAGCTCTTTGTCATACATAGACCGCCTCTTTGTCTATTCTGCCTTTGAGAAAAGCGTTCATTTTTTCCCGATATCTTACAATATCTACAGTTCTGTGAAACTTTTCCTCTAAATCCTGCTTAATTCCTATAAGGTAAAACAAATTCGGTTTCCCAAGCTCCACAACAACGTCGATATCGCTTTGCTCTTTCATATTATCTCTGGCTGCCGAGCCAAAGATACCTATTCTTATTATTTCGTATCTGTCCTTATTCATCTCCTTGAACCGGCGCAAGCTCATGATAATCTCATCCCTTTTCATTACCACTTCCCCCAATGGTTGATAAACTCGTAAAAAGTCAAATTCGTCGTCCGCCAAAGGGCTCTGGCGGATCGACCGCAGGGAGAAATCTTATCTTTTCAATAGGTTGCAGTAAGATTTCTCCTATTGTCGAAACAAGGATTTCTCGTTTCACTCGAAATGACAGGCCAGAGAGACTTTTTACGAGTTCATCAATGGTTACTTCGATTATCTTAATCAATGTTTTGCTAACGAGTTATTAATATTGAAAACCAAAAATACTGAAAGCCTGTTCATTATATGAAAATGCTTGATAAAGTCCTTTATGTGATTCGGAAAGGTATTATATCTTATTCCGCAGAAAATGCCACCTAAAAAATATGGGGGGTTTTATTCTGCACGATGTCCCCCTTTATCACTTCTTTCTTCCCATAATCAGGGAACGTCGAACGATCCCCAGGGTTCGGTTTTTTTGCATATGACTCACCATGTTAGGCAGGAATCGTTGTGTAGAGAGAGGGCAATCTACGATATGGGTGATTTCCCACCCGGAATCCTTCAGAAGGTCAATG
>JAPVVG010000238.1 GCA_028571455.1 Desulfobacteraceae bacterium
GTTGGTGCTCAAACATTTGCTCAATTCAGGGAAACGCTGGTTAACAAGGGCAAAGGTCTCAAAGGTGGCCTCATTAGCCAATGGCTCTCCAGGGCCGGCAATAGCGGCAATCCGGATGCGGGGATCTGAGCGAATCGCCCAGTCCAGCCGGTGCAGCGCCTTTTTGGGACTGATGATAGCCGTCGTCAATCCCGGGCGATTTTGAGTGCTGTTTATGCCTCTCACACAATAATTGCACTGGATATCGCAAAATGGTGCAACAGGAAGGTGAATCCGACCAATTTCATAATGTGCTTCTGAGTCATAACACGGATGTGGTAACCACATGGTTCCTCCTTATTCATAATTTAGGAATTGCGAATTTAGGAATTTAGGAATTGAAGGTATTCTATTGTTTTTAATCCCCTCAATCCCTAAATCCCTGGAATCCTTAAATTAATAATTAATAATCAATTGTTAATAGTTAATGCTCTAATCCCTCAATTCCTAAATTCCTCAATTCCTCAATTCCTAAATTCCTCAATTCCTCAATTCCTCAATTCCTCAATTCCTCAATTCCTCAATTCCTCAATTCCTCAATTCCTCAATTCCTTCTACTTTATTGCCTGTGCATCCTTTTCGCCCGTTCTGATTCTGACGGCCTCTTCCAGGGGACAGACAAAGATGCGCCCATCACCATGGTGGCCGGTTTGATTAGCCTGGATAACGGCATCTACTACTCTGGCAATATCTTCATCATTCACTGCCAGATACAGAAGACGTTTGGGGATATACTTCATTCCGCCACCTTTGGCTGATTCAGTTACCTCCGGGCTTATTGCAAAGCTCACTTCATCAATAAGCCCTTTTTGCTTTCCCCTGCCAAACACCCTGTAGCTAAAAGCGGTAAGACACGGAAAACCAATTTTCTCCAGGGACTTCTTAGTGTCATAAACCTTATTTATTCGAATAATGGCGTAAATCTCTTTCATTTTGTCACCTATACACCTTTTGCGGCAGTTCGAATCGTATATGTCTCTTCAACCGGCGTAACAAATATTTTTCCATCGCCAAAGTGACCCGTTCTGCCATTTTCTATAATAATATCTGCAATCTTATCAGCATCTTCATCCTCTGTTACGATCATGAGCATGGTTTTTGGCAATTCATCATAATGAATGCCTCCGACATCCAGTCCTTTTTGTTTGCCTCTCCCGACTACATCTATCTTCGTAAGCGCCACAAAGCCTGCCTCGGCCAGGGCATCCACCACTGCTTCCACCTTTTCAGGTCTGATTATTCCCTTTACCATCTTCATCTTTTTTCTCCTTAGAGTAATTTGTGTAATCTGCTTAATCTGCGTAATCTGTGGATTAACAATGCAGTTAGTCAATCCCGTACTTTACTACCAATTGTTCTAAATCATCCATCTTCATGATGGGCTCGGGGATCACGAAATTTTCGTTTTCAATTATCCGCTGGGCAAGATTCTTGTATTCCTGCGCTTGTTTACAGTCAGGATCGTATTCCATTACTGTCTTTTTATTAAACTCGGCCTTGTGGACTATGTTATCCCTGGGCACAAAATAGATCATTTGTGTGCCGATGCGATCACAAAATTCCTCGATCAGTTCACGTTCTCTATCTACATTCCTGCTGTTACAGATAATTCCCCCCAGACGAGTACCGCTTCGATTCGCATATTTTACCAATCCCTTGGTAATATTGTTGGCTGCATAAATTGCCATCATTTCACCTGAGGTAACGATATAGATCTCCTGGGCCTTCCCCTGGCGCATGGGCATGGCGAATCCACCACACACAACATCACCTAATACATCATAAAAAAGAAGCTCAAGATCATCAGGATAACCGCCGAGTTCCTCCATCAGGTCAATAGCGGTTATAATGCCCCGTCCCGCGCAACCAACGCCAGGTTCAGGACCTCCTGATTCCACACCGAGAACCCCGGCAAACCCTTCACCTACCACCTTGTCCAATGTCACATTTTCCTTCCCGAATTCCCGCAGGGTGTCGAGTACAGTGGCCTGGGACATGCCGCCCATGATCATGCGTGTGGCATCCGCCTTTGGATCACAACCATGGATCATTACCTTTTTTTTAAAACATACGGCCATAGCCGCAGCCATATTCTGAGTAGTTGTTGACTTGCCGATGCCACCTTTTCCATAAATACCTATTTTTCTCATTATGTATCCTCCAAATTTCAATAACTTTTATTCGAACATTCGTTGTTGTATGGAATACAATATCAAAAGGCGTGCCACAGGCGCGGAGTACGCCCATAAATATCGCTAACTACTTTATATGATCGATAAAAGTGACGGTATATATTTCTTGTCTGGTGGTAATAGGGCAGCGTTGCATCCTACGAGATAGTAAAGTCGAAGGCCCTTGCGACCGGAATGTAGGAAAGGAAATTTAGTGATTTAGGAAGGGTAAGATCGTTTCTTCGATTTTTTTCAAAAGGAAGAACAAAAGGTGTCGACACAGTGTATTGTTACGATATCAAGTTCATGTAATTGCTGAATATGAGTTCAAACTGCTCGCCCATGAGAGCGTCGTGTTTCTCAGCATCTTTCAATAAAGCCGATATATCTATAGAAGGAGGTTGTGACAGCCATCTTTCGTCGCCTTTCACCCAATCTTTAACATCTGAAACAGCGGTAGCCTGATTATCGAACTGGAGCCCGACAATGTATGGCCGATCTTTTACAGAAATAGCCTCTACCTGGCATTCTGCTGATGTAGCTAATACCTCAATCTCCTTGGGCATGGACGGCAAAACTGTTTGAGCATGCCACTTGAAGAGAGGAAATGACCTGGGCATGCCGTTAAACAGGGGATGTCTGCAACCATCTTTCGTAAGATAACCTGTAATAAATCCAACACTACGGCAAAAATTAGAGCCTGTCTCAGCTCCGAGAGCATCCGCAAGAAGCTGGTGGCCAAGACAGAATCCAAGATAGGGCTTATCCGCTTCAAGGGATCGACGTATGATTTCCTTTTCGTTTTTTAGAAATGGATATTCCTTTTCTTGATCCACATTGGGGCTGCCACCCAAAACGATCAGCCCGTCATATGAAGCAGTATCCGGAATAGGCTTGTGCCATACCTCGACGACGTCAAGCCGGGCATCATATTTCTCTGCTGATCGGATGAGATATGTTCCAGGTCCTTCCCAGGACATGTGCTGAAAGACAAGAAATCGTTTTGTCATATTGCTGAACTACATAAACGATGTGATTATTATCGGAAGTATTCCGGTACTAGTCGGCAAGGCTCCTCTATTTTGACGATCTTGTTGTAAAGCTATATATCAAGAGGCATGCCAAAGGTGGTAGATGTTGCGGAAAATCATTACAATCAGAAGATATTATTACTAAAAGTTTTTAAGGCAGGACAATGCTGGTGTAATAAAAGCAGGATATAAAACTACATTTTTGTTATTATTTGCTATATTTTTTACGTAATTGTATCTCAAGTTTCGCACCCTTAATTTGTATCAATGTCAAGGCGGTAAATGGCCGAATTCAATTTTGAAAGCGAAATAATATGTTCGTCCTTTTTTAACCAGCACCCCATGAGATGCATTGCGAGCAGGCACAAAGGAAATATAACATATTGAATTTATACTTAAGTTTCAAATACCGGCCATGTTGGTATATTGGTGCCGTTTTCGAAGTCACAGGCATGATATTTCGCTTTAAAAATTTATTTTGGCCATTACAGTTGAAAGCTTTTGATAAATAAAATGGGTGCGAAACTTGAGATTGTATTTAAAGCGTGGCGATGAATGAAGCCGTCTTACGTGAATGGGGGTCGGGCCACAGCAACATATTGAGATAATATATAAAACGTTAAAATCTTGCGTTAAATAAGGCCTTAAATGGCCATTTTTAGGGCCAAAAACACACTTTTAAGAGAAGAGCACGGGCAGATGGCAAGAGCAAAAAAGCAAATGGTCTCAAAGCATCGCTGTTGGAAGTAAGAGTTTTGTAGAAGGAATAAAAGAGAAACTCGGCATTCGGGCAAAGGGCCGAAAGGTTGGGGAGTCCTGAAAATAGCGAGTTAAGAGCAAAAAAACAGCTATTTACAGAAAGGAACAGTAAAAACTACCGCTGATAGCAAAACACCTTACATGTTTCAAAATCAAGAAATAATCTGTTCATACCCTTTCTTTTTCAAAGGGTATTCTAACAGATCATCGAATTGTTCAGCGTTCAACCCAAGCTGAACTGCCATAGATTTATATGTTTTTCGGGGTATTGGTTTCCGACCTTTTGGTATTGTTATTCTTTTCTTTTTTTTACCATTAAGCCAAAACCATCCATTGAACTCCTTTCCGCTTTTAAAGTTAATATCCAATTTGTTCTTGCAGGTGTTCTTTACATCACGTGTGTGAAATTTAGCATTCTGCATATTCAGGCAATTATTCGCTTCTTCAGAAAATCCTTAATTGCTAACCATTCCTCAGTAAAATCGTCATCTTCCATCAAATCATCATAGAGGGATTCGATTTCGCATTTAAGAGCATCAATGGCCTCTACGGGGTCGTCCCCATAACCATATAGCGGTATATCTGTGATCCGAGCAATGAAGCCGCCATCATCTTGCTCCACGATAGCGTCTAACGGAGTTCTTAGGCTTTTGGTTGGCAATAAGTTGATTTTAATATAGCCAACAGTCGCCTTCTCAATCCTTCTTATTTTTTCTTCTAAAGCAGAAATCTTATTTGCAAGCTCATTCCTTTGAAGCATTTCAACGCGCTGTAACTGTGATTGACCGGCCCCTCTCTGCCAAAAATCTTTTGGGATTTTTCTTTCGGTCCGAGACCCACCACTGGACCGCATGAATTGTCTTTCAATAAGAGTCCCCATTTTTATGTCTCCGTCGCTATTTGTAAGCCGAGCTCTTTAAATATAAACTCATGTTGATCTTTCGCAATTTTTAATGCGTTCTCAAAATCATACTTGTTTGGTGAAAATTCAAAATCAATATTCAAGTACAGCCCACCTTCCACTGCAAGAGAATTAGCTATCAAAACATGAATGTATAATTCGTGTTCTAAAACCTTAAGGTCATAAATAATACCTCTTGAATATAACAACTCCTGAAATTTCTTGGGAGTGTGGGGATTTAAGGTTTGGAAAAATGAGGCTACATCCCCCTCGGTTGAGCATTGTCGCTGGATGTTCATTCTTTGAACAGAAATAGGGTTGTCTTCAAAGATCTGAAATAGCCTGCCGTAGAGATCGGCCACTTGCGCCTCATCAGTTGGCATCCTGAGCCTGGCTGATATTTCTTCCAAACCAAAGGATACATCAAAAAAAGTAGGGCCGTAGAATTTGGAAAAGTGAATATAATTGTTTGATAGAGCTTGATCATCGAATTTAATATCATTTAAACGAAGGTCGAAAGCTTTCAAAAATTTTTTCATGAGAGATATTCGTGACTCTTCTACTGTTACTGATAGCATCGATTCTTTCAAAACCGCTTCATAGCGAAATTCCACAAATGACGGTTTGACGATAAGCTTCATCATTAACCCCCGAGGCTATAGCCTTTTGGAAAACATGAATAAATTCAACAATAATCTTATATCAAACCATAGTGTCAATAGCGACAAATTAAATCCCATATTCTGCCGCGGATCAAGATTTCCTCTTTGGTGTGGCCCGAGGCGACAAGACGGACAATCATTCTTACAGGTACGCGCGTGCCACGAATGCAGGATTTCTTTCCTATGGGTAATTTTGGTTAAAGGTCATGACATGGATTATATTGCAAGGCATTACCACATGGATCTTGCGCTTGCCCGCCCGCCTCGCCTGAGCGGTCAGTCTATCTCATCTGAGGCCTCACGATCCGACTGTTACTGCTTGGCACTTCCGGGGAGATGCTGAGCGGGCTCGCGATGGCGGGCAGGTCTACGTGCCTGCCGTTTAAATTTAGAAAGCCGTAGGGGCGAACCTTGTGTTCGCCCATTGCGGATTCAGAAATTGATTGGGATGATTGGATTGATAAAATGTTTAAATAATCTGCGGAAACCTGCCCGCTATGCCTGTGCTACATATCAAAGCAGACGTAACGGTGTTGTTCACTAAGTTCATCAATCACTAACTGAATTATCATAAGCTATGGCAGGCGGGTCTGCGAAATCTGCGGATGTAACGCGCAATTAAGAAAAAAATGCCATAATTAGAATTGTTGTATCATTCTTAAAATGTGAATGGGGGTCGGGCCACAGCAACATATTGAAATAATATATAAAACGTTAAAATCTTGCGTTAAATAAGGCCTTAAATGGCCATTTTTAGGGCCAAAAACACACTTTTAAGAGAAGAGCACGGGCAGATGGCAAGAGCA
>JAPVVG010000239.1 GCA_028571455.1 Desulfobacteraceae bacterium
AAGTCTTGAAACATCACTATTAGTGGTCTTGCTGGCATTGTGCCTTGGCATCCCAGTGGCATATTTGCTGGCAATGAAAGACTTTAAAGGCAAGGAGATACTCGATACATTGGTTGATCTTCCTATTTGCATGCCCCCTCTTGTTGCTGGGCTGGCCCTGCTGATTCTGCTGGGCGGGAACAGTAAGTTTGGCAGTATGTTAAGGAACTGCGGAATTGACCTGATATTTTCTAAAAAAGGGATCATAATTGCGCAGCTTTTTGTTTCAAGCCCGTTTTTAATAAAATCAGCGAGGGGAGCGTTTGAATCAATAAATAAAAATGTAACCAACGCCTCTTTAACCCTTGGGGCATCAAAATTCTATACGTTTATAAAAGTTCTCCTACCCCTGGCTAAAAATGGCATCTATGCCGGAATAGTTATGACGTGGGCAAGGGCGTTAGGGGAATTTGGCGCCACTTCCATGGTTGCCGGCTGTATCCCCCTTAAAACCGAAACAATGACCGTGGCCATTTATCAGAATGCCATGTCAGGGGAGCTGACTTCATCAATTGCCATTGCTCTGCTTTTATTAGTGTTTTCTTTTACTTCATTATTGATATTTAAGTCACGAGTCAGAAGGCAGCCCTATATGTTGTAGTTGCTAAAGAGGGTTTTTGTAATGGTCATCCGAAACAAGGAGCTTAAGGTGGGCATCGCATTAAAGAAAATTACAATGAGTTATAACGGCAGGGCAGTGCTGAAAAATTTAAACCTGGAGGTTAATAAGGGAGAGTTTCATGTCCTGTTAGGACCAAGCGGCGGCGGCAAGACAACTATACTTTCTGTAATAGCAGGTTTGATCAGGCAGGATACTGGAGACGTTTTGATCGGAAAACGGAATGTAAGCAACCTTCCTCCGGAAAAAAGAAGAATTGGTTTTGTCTTTCAGGACTATGCCCTGTTTCCACATCTAACTGTTTTTGACAATGCAGCCTATGGGCTCAGGGTCAAAAATATTGAAGAAAGCAAGATAAACCAAAAGGTTGATTATTATTTGAGCAAAGTAAGCATTGAAAAGGAAAAGGGTAAACTTCCGCACCAGTTAAGCGGAGGACAAAAACAAAGGGTTGCCTTAATCAGAGCGCTCATTACTGAACCGGAAATACTTCTGCTGGATGAGCCTATGAGCAATCTCGATGCCCTGACCAAAGAAACAATAGGAAATGAATTGAAAAGTATCCAGCAGGAAATGGAAATGACCACGGTCTATGTTACCCATAACCAGGATGAGGCTGTTTTGTTGGGAGATCGTGTTTCGGTGCTTAACCACGGGAAAATAGAGCAGATAGAAGCCCCTGATGAACTGTTTTATCATCCCAAAACCAAGTTTGTAGCCCGTTTTGTCGGAGCTAAAAATATTTTAAAAGCACGCGTAATAGAAATAAATCAGCATGAAGCCGTTGTACAAGTCAATAATGAAGGCCTGAGTCAATCTGTTAAGATCAGAGTTAAAAAATATCCTATTTTTGAAAAAGGCAAAGAGATCAATCTCTGTATCCATCCCGAAAAAATTACTCTAAAAAGAGAAAACGAAGCGCCTGACGCCAACTTGAATCGAATCAGGGGGAAGTTAATAAATAAAACAAACAACGGCAACGGCTTAAAGGCAACGATTGACATTGGCGGTATGGAGCTGCATGCAGCGATTCCAAAAGATCTTTTTGATTTTAATACATACGAAAATGTTTGGGTTTGCTTTGCCCCGGATGCGCCTCATCCATTATGCGGCAAAAAATGCAGAGCCCCGGAAACCCGAAGAAAATGTCTTGTAACTACTCAGGTGGATAGGCTGTAGGCTGAAGGCTGTTAGGAAAAAGTAAGGATACGACGCATCCTGAAGCCATGTTTGGTACGAAAAGCTGCCCCGCCCGCCTCGCCTGAGCTCGCGATGGCGGGCAGGTGTTTCTTCGCCAGAGTGCGACAATCACACTTTTTTGAAACCTACAGCCTAACAGCCTTCAGCCTAAACAGCTTCGGGGGGTGACCAAAGTGAAAGGAATAATCGATTCTACTTTACGGGAAGGAGAACAGGCCGTCGGCGTCTATTTTGACCTGACGGAAAAGCTCCACATCATCGACCTGCTGATCAAGATAGGCATCGACGAGATAGAGGTGGGGATTGCCATGCAAGGCCCCGAGGTGGAGGAACTCATCAAAGAATCCAGAAAAGTTGCAGAGTGCCCGAAACTTGCCCTCTGGTGCCGGTGCCTTCCGGGCGATATAGAACAAAGTCTGAGGCTTTGTCCTGATGTCCTTGCTATGTCCATCTCTGTCTCGGATATCCATATAAAAAACAAACTTGGCAAAGATAGAAAATG
>JAPVVG010000240.1 GCA_028571455.1 Desulfobacteraceae bacterium
CTTGTCTATCAACACCGGATGTCCCGGAGATGCCAGGATGGCAAGCCTTGTAAAATTTTCCAGATCCTTTTGGTCATATACTATCTTCATTGCCCTTCCGCCAAGCACATAGGAGGGCCTGACAATTACAGGATATCCGATGTCTTCCGCAACGGCCACGGCTCCTTCAACATCTACAGCAGTGCCGTTTGCAGGCTGAACAAGGCCCAGTTTATTTAACATGGCCTGAAAAAGCTCACGATCTTCAGCGCGATCAATGCTCTCCGGCTGTGTGCCTAATATGGGAACGCCGGCCTCAAACAGAAAAGCAGAAAGGTTGAGAGGGGTCTGCCCGCCAAACTGGACAATTACTCCCATTGGCTTTTCTGTCTCAATAATATGAAGGACATCTTCCTTTGTAAGGGGTTCAAAATACAGTTTGTCAGATGTATCATAATCAGTGCTTACAGTTTCCGGGTTGCTGTTTACCATTATACTTTCAACGCCTTCTTCCCGAAGTGCAAATGAAGCATGAACACAACAGTAATCAAATTCAATTCCCTGCCCTATTCTGTTGGGGCCTCCGCCTAAAATTATCACTTTTTTTCTGTTTGAAATTCTTGCTTCGTCTTCTGTTTCATAGGTCGAATAGTAGTATGGTGTTGAAGCTTTAAATTCAGCAGCGCACGTGTCAACAAGCTTGTAAGCAGGACGTATGCCAGAGGCTTTGCGGTTTTTTGCCACTGTTTCTTCACTGGAACCCGTAAGACAGGCTATCTGCATATCTGAAAAACCCCATGACTTTGCCTTATGTAACAGTAAAGCTGAGGTTTCATCATTCCAGGCTTTAAGATTTGAAGCAATTTTCTGCTCAAGATCCACTATTTGTTTGAGCTGGTATAAAAACCATGGATCAATGCCTGTTAACTTGTAGATTGATTGGACAGACATTCCTTCTAACAAAGCATACCTGAGGTAAAATATCCTTTGTGAATTAGGAGTAGCCAGTTTCTGCTTGATTTCAGACAATAAAGGCATTTTACCTTCAATATCTATAATATCCTGTCCGTCAGCGCCAAAACCATAACGCCCGATTTCAAGAGATCTTAAACCTTTTTGCAGGGCCTCTTTAAATGTCCTGCCTATAGCCATTGTCTCGCCCACAGACTTCATGGAAGTTGTAAGGTAATCGGCTGTTTCAGGAAATTTTTCAAAGGTCCAGCGGGGTATCTTTACAACGCAGTAATCAAGGGCTGGCTCAAAGCAAGCAAGAGTTTCTCCTGTGATGTCATTGGGAATTTCATCAAGAGTATAGCCAACTGCGAGTTTTGCGGCTATCTTCGCGATAGGAAAGCCAGTAGCTTTTGAAGCAAGAGCGCTGCTTCGCGAAACCCTTGGATTCATCTCACCAACAATCATTTCCCCGTTTTCAGGATTGCCGGCAAACTGTACATTTGAGCCTCCGGTATCAACCCCGATTTCACGCATAATTGCATTAGAGGCATTCCTCATTACCTGGTATTCTTTATCGCTTAAGGTCTGGATCGGAGCGACCGTAATACTGTCGCCCGTGTGTATGCCCATGGGATCCATATTCTCTATGGAGCATACAATAACAACATTATCATTCTTATCCCGCATGACCTCAAGTTCATATTCCTTCCAGCCTAACACAGATTCCTCAAGCATTATCTGCCCGATTAAACTTGCGTCCAACCCTGTTTTGGATAGTTTTTCCAGGTCTTCGGAATTATAGGCAACACCGCCCCCTGTTCCTCCAAGGGTGAAGCTCGGCCGAATAATGATCGGAAATCCAATCTTATCTGCTATGGCTGCGATCTGCACCATATCTGTTGCTATCCCGCTTTTGGGTATGCGAAGCCCTATCCTCTCCATTGAATTTCGGAAAAGGTCCCTGTCTTCAGCCTTTTTTATGGATTCAATCGACGCTCCGATCATCTCAACATTGAATTTGTCAAGCACGCCCATCTCTGCAACTTCTACGGCTGTATTAAGCCCTGTCTGGCCGCCCAGGGTCGGCAGTAAAGCATCGGGCCGTTCCTTTTCGATTACCATCGCAACTATCTCAGGGGTAATAGGCTCAATATAGGTTCGATCCGCTGTTTCAGGATCGGTCATAATCGTTGCAGGATTGCTGTTGACGAGAACAACCTCATAACCTTCCTCTTTTAAGGCTTTGCATGCCTGAGTACCCGAGTAATCAAACTCACAAGCCTGGCTTATGATGATGGGACCGGCTCCAATTATAAGAATTTTATGTATGTCTGTGCGTTTCGGCATAGTAATCTATTTCACCACAGAGCACACAGAGATCACAGAAAAAATCTTTCTTTTTTTATAGAAAACCTCTGTGTACTCTGCGTTCTCTGTGGTAAGAGTTTTTTGCAATACTAACGTGTTATCATTTTTTTAAATTCATCAAAGAGATATTTTGAGTCATGCGGACCGGGAGAGGCTTCAGGATGGTATTGCACTGAAAAAATCGGGTCCTTTGTATGCCTGAATCCTTCCAGCGTATTATCATTTAAATTGATATGAGTTATTTCCACATCCTTGCCATTCAGGCTGTCTATATCTACGGCAAATCCATGATTTTGAGAAGTAATCTCAATCTTTCCGGTTAAAAGATTCTTAACGGGCTGATTAGCGCCCCGGTGACCGAATTTTAATTTAAAAGTTTTTCCGCCCATGGCGAGCGCCATTATCTGATGTCCCAGGCATATCCCGAACATTGGACGATATTCCAACAATTCCCTTATTGTTTTGATCGCATATTGAACAGGTTCCGGATCGCCTGGACCGTTGGAAAGAAAGATTCCATCAGGTTCTATTGCCATGATGGCATCGGAGCTTGTTGAAGCCGGCACAACAACGATCTCAAAGCCGGCATATTCAAGACACCGCAAGATATTATATTTTATTCCAAAGTCAATGGCGATAACCGAATGTTTCTCTCCTCTATATTTCCAAATACTTCCATCAAAGACACTGCCAGTGGTTATTGAAATCGGCCTCCCGCCTGACCAATAATAACTAAAAGTTGTTGTAACCTCTTTCACAAGCTCCCGACCCACCATTCCCGGTATCTTCTTTGCCTTTTCCACGCATGACAAGGGGTCAAGATCATGTGTTGAAATGAATGCCCGCATTGCGCCGGCATTCCGGATATGCCTTGTAAGCGCGCGGGTATCTAATTCCTCTATCCCCAGAACACTTTTTCCATTAAAGCCGGATTTTAAATAATTCGCCAAAGTGGAAGTAGATCTGAAATTGCTTGGAAAATTTTGATATTCTTTAACCAGAAAAGCCGCGACCTGTATCCTGTCAGACTCGACATCTTCAGGATTAACGCCGTAGTTTCCTATCAGAGGATAGGTCATTGTCACTATCTGTCCTCTGTATGAGGGATCTGTAAGCACCTCCTGATAACCTGTCATGCTTGTATTAAACACAACTTCACCCCAGGCCTCTCCGGGCCCTGTAAAAGACCGGCATGTAAAGGTACGTCCGTCTTCAAGCGCTAATAATGCTTTCATGGTTTTAATTCATCCAACAGGATCATTTTCCACAAGATTCCAGATCCCGGAAGGGCATGCACCCGCGCAAAATCCGCATCCTATGCACCTTGTTTCATCCACAACATATTCAAAATCATCCTTTTCTCTTTCCTGTCTGCTAATCGCGCTTTCAGGACAGACAGCTACACAGATTCCGCAATCCCTGCAAGTTCCGCACGAGGAACATTGAGATCCGCAATGATCAAGATCATCAAAAAACGTCACCCTTGGATCAAAATATTCAAGAGATACCCGGCTGCGATCAATCATCCGGCGGGTATCGCCCAGTGGACGCTTTCCGTCAATAATATCGATAATCGCATTTGCCGCCTTCCTGCCGGCGCCTATCGCATCTGCCAACAGTCCTGGTCTTGCAACATCTCCAATGGCAAAGATTTTTGCGTCGGTTGTCTGATAATGCTCATTTACTACAATAAATCCTCTCTCAGTGGCCACATTTTCCGGAAGAAATTGCAGATCCGGCATATCTCCAATAGATATTATAACTGTGTCGGCAGGAATTATCTCTCCTGTAGTAAGTATTACCTCTTCTCCGGTAATCTCCTTTGTAAAGCAGGGCCATTTGAATATCGCACCGACAGTCTCTGCGCTTTCCCTTTCCTTGCCAAAGGAGGCCGGTTCCTGAACATCGATCAGCGTGATCTCTTTAGCTCCAAATCTATAAGCTTCCGAGGCCACATCACAACCTACATTACCCGCTCCGATAATCACAACACGCTTTCCCGGTTTAGCCTTTCCCGCTTTTGCCTGCATGAGAAAGTCAAGGGCAGGAATCATCCTTTCTTTCCCAGGCACTGGAAGGGTTCTGGGTGTATATGCACCCGCGGCTATAACAAGAAAGTCAAAATCTTCCCTGAGCCGTTTAATATCTTCCCGTACAAGGCGCTGCTGAAGATGAACATGGGGGATGACCTTTCCGACCCTTTCCATCTCTATTGATAATATTTCTTCAGGAATACGACTGTCCGGAATAACCGAAGCTATCTTTCCTCCTAAAACATCCGCCATGTCATAAACAATTGCTTTGTGTCCCTGCATTCGGAGCTGCCAGGCTACAGATATTCCTGCCGGCCCTCCTCCAATTACTGCAATTTTTTTCCCGCTTTCCGGCGGCAGTTCCGGAAGATTCGCTTTTATACTCGCCTGTCCGAGCCTTGTTACATCAATTGGAGACATGGAATCTGAAATCCGGGTGCAGGCCTTCATACATAGGTTGGGACATAGATACCCGCAAACTGTGGCTGGAAATGGCGTATATACAAGAGCCAGATCCACAGCCTCGTCTACCCGTCCCTCCCTTATCAGACGCCATCGTTCCTGAACAGGAATGCCTGTTGGGCAAGCGGCTTCACAGGGAGCCATATATTTCCGGTTTTCCCATACAGGAACAAAACGTCTTAAATCGCCTGTTGTAATTACCGGAATAGGGCTCCTGTCAATATCCGTAAGATCGCCAATCAGACCTCCTTTGCCAAGCTCCTTATTCCAAATATCATCCCTGAAGGATCGCATAGATCTGCGACTGCCTTCAAGCCTTTCATGCGGAGAGCGGGCAATTATAAGCTGCCACTTTTTCCTGTATGATATTTTTTCAAAAAGTTCAGGGCGTTTTATCTTTTCAAGAAAGAGCTTAAGATTTTTTATAAACCATTTCCAATCTTCATCCTCAACAGGCACAATCTTTGAGTCTGCATGGCTGAATCCTCCGTGGGGGCCACGAAAAAATACTTTGCCGCCAACCATACCAACTAATGGACGATATGCCAGGATATTGTCAGGAGTCTGAGCTTCAACCCCGCAGATTACTGCAATGCCTCCTGCCATGAATTCGCCGAAATAATCGCCAACCGAGCCCAAAACCCATAGCTCAGGCGGATCAAAGCGCGGATTATGCTTCGTCATGGTCATGCCTCGCGCTCCGATATTTCCGGCCACATAAATTTTTCCCTGTGCCATACCATTTGCCACGCCGTTTGAGGCATTTCCATGAACGATGATTTGCGCGCCGGCATTCAGCCAGCCAACATCATCTGAAGCAGGCCCCATTATTTCTATATATGTGTTTGGAAATCCAAGGGAACCTGTGCGCTGTCCAGTATAACCGTCTATTTCTATATGAACGGTCTCTTTTCCGGCCTTCCATAGCCGCCCGCCGATTCCATGCTGGCCATAGGCCTTTATTTTAAGATATCTATATCCACGAGTAACTGCATCCTGAATCTGTTCTTCCAGAACACGTGAATCAAGACGATATCTGTCCTTTTTGCCGGAAATTACATATTGTTCTTTATCCATCCCTTAATCCTCTTGAATTGAGGAATTTAGGAATTAGGGAATTTAGGAATTGATCCGCCTGCGGCGGACTATTGATTTTAATCCCTTAATCCCTCAATCCCTTAATCCCTTAATCCCTCAATCCCTCAATCCCTCAATCCCTTAATCCCTCAATCCCTTAATCCCTCAATCCCTCAATCCCTCAATCCCTCTACACAACATATTTAATATTAAGATGGTCAGCCGCACCCTTATCATTTATCCCCAGAGCATCAGACATACCGATAGGCAGAGATGTTGATCTTCCCAGAGGCGCGACAATCTTCTTTAACTCAATATCAAAGCTGATAA
>JAPVVG010000241.1 GCA_028571455.1 Desulfobacteraceae bacterium
CTTTTACTTCTTCTTATTCCATTTAGTTCTTTTAATTCCTCTGGGTGTGGTGTATTCTTTAATTATTGAAGCACTACAAATATCTTAATGCCTTGTTTATCAACCTCCAGAGCCTTTACATAAGAGGATTTTATGAAAAAGCCATGGTGTCCCTTGCGTTCAACAGTACGCAAATTTCGATGATTTGCCATCGGTGGATACGTTTAAGATAACCACATTATTATGTTGCGAGTCATTTTAAGTTATGTTGCGAGTTCATTGCAACCTATTGTTATTATGGCAAATCTGAGCATCTGAGAATATGGGGTGTATTTACTTGTATTTCAATAGGTTAGAAGAACTCGCAACATAAGTGTCACATCTTGATTAACGCACTTATTCTATCAGAGAAGAACAGGGTCACCCATTAAAGGGCCTGTCAAGAGAAAAAACACCTCTCCCTCCAAAAAAATACATCCTTTTTTCGCTTGTCCTCTCACTTTCGCACCAGCACAGTCTCGTTTTCGCCCCCTGTTCCGCACCCGTTACTTCGCCTTGTTTAGGTTCTCGGCCAGCATGCTCATGCTGATCCGCACCAGCCTGCCTGTGCGTTCGCACGCAGACAGGTCACCCATCGGGATCAAGGCTGGTGTGCTTTAGGCGGAATGCTTAAAGCACGGCCCCAGGTCCGTTTGACGGACCCCACGAGATAGGGGACGTTCGTTCCGAGCGTTCTTGACGGGAAAGTAGAAAGGGGCCGTTTGTGCAGAGTGTGCGCAGGGCTTGCTGATTAGGACCAAATCGCATATGTGTTGCAGGAAATGTTTCATGGTGATAAGAATCTGAGATAGATGCTATGGCTGAAAAGACTTTAGGCACGTTCGGAACGAACGTCCCCTATCTTTTTCCTGTTAGGAAAAAACGCATTTTGAAGCCATGTTTGGTGCAAGAATCAGTTGTTTTCGTCAAAGTACGGCAATCATGCTCTTCTGACCCCTTCAGCCTTCAGTCTAAACGGCTTTAGCCTGACTACGTGAGTAGTCCGCAGATTCTATACAAGATAGGATTATAATTGCTAAATAAAGAGTTTCTGCTAAAAAAATTGGCATTGACTTTCATTGTTTTAGCACCTATAATAAGTCTGTAATATAGGGTTCAATATTTGGTGCCAGAAAGGAGGCTGTATGCAACAGGCAAAATTTAGCGTTAAAGAGTCACAAACACATTTTTTGAATAATTTTGAAGCTTATGGGTTTAAGGATAAAAGTTCTATGGTCCGAACAGCTATTGACCATTTAAAAAATAAATTGGAACTCGAAAACCTAAGAAAATCCGCTGAGTTATATTCTGAAATTTATTCTGAAAATGACAATCTAAAAGAATTGACTGAAACAGCCATAACTGGATGGCCAGAATGACAATATTGAAAAAGGGCATGATTATTGATGTAAATCTTGATCCAACGCATGGTTCAGAAACAGGGAAAGTCAGACCATGCATAATTGTAACCAATGATGTTTATAATGAAAGAGTCCCTGTTATTCAAGTTGTTCCAATTACTGAATGGAGTGCAAAAAAAGTTCGAATAAAAACTAATGTTGAAATCTATCCTTCACAAGATAATGGCCTATCAAAAAAATCCGTAGCAGATTGTTTGCAAACACGTCCTATTGATCATCGTCATAGGATGATAAAAATTCGTGGAAAATTGTCGCTTCCTAAGATACAGGAAATAAATCAGGCTTTAAAAATTGTTTTTGAGCTTAATTTGTAGCTATAATCACCAGAGGCGAACAAATCATTACACTTGACCGCCAACGCATTGCCGTTTTTTAAAGTACGTGGTTTTAACATGCGTACCGTAATATTGGGGATTTCTTCCCGTTAAAGGTCAAGGTTCCCGCGGTCAACAAACACCTGAAAAACATCTTTGAACCGCAAAAGCGAGCGCATTCCCCGGAGCTTGCTGCGGGGAATGCGCTCGCTGTTGCAGTTCAATAATTGTGATATTGTCAAGCTATCTGAACTTTAAAACGTCTGGCGAAATAGCCTTCAAAAAAAAGGGGGGTTATCCGGCTTTCTGTTTAATATCCAAATTGTTGCAATATACATCTAAAAAAACTGTTTTTTGCTAATTTTTGGTCAATAATTATAAAGGCTGCAGGATTAGCAAGAAACTATATAATAACTGGTTAGATAAAAGTCAAATGAAGATATGATCATTAACTCGAAAAGCTTTCTATCCTTAGCTGAAAAGATTATCGCTGGTGGCGCTCCAGACATCAAAGAATACAGGGCCATTGCATCTGTGCCTGATAAAGATGTTTTTTATTTGCTGGCAGGTGCTGACGTCTTGCGAAATGCATCCTTTGGACGACGTATTCATTTTTGTACCATCTGCAATGGGAAGTCAGGCATATGCACGGAAGATTGCGCCTTCTGTTCTCAATCCAAGGTTTCCAAATCAGAAGTTCCCGTTTATCCTCTCTTGCAAAAGGAGAAGCTTCAGAAAGGCGCTCTATACGCGGCGGACACACCGATAAACAAATACTCAATAGTGACGAGTGGTAGAGGGTTGTCGAAAAGCGAATTAGCGAATGTTGCTTCAGCCATTTCAGAACTAGACCAGAAAGCATTAGACTACTGTGTATCACTCGGAATTCTTGATCCAGATGGTTTTAGGGTTTTGAAGAAAGCAGGTGTAACCAGATATCATCACAATTTAGAGACGTCGAAGAGTCATTTTAGGAACATCTGCACTACACATACTTACGAAGAGAGAGTTAAAACGCTTCGTGCAGCTAAAAAGGCAGGTCTTTCCGTTTGCGCAGGTGGCATATTTGGAATCGGGGAAACATATAAACAGGTTCTTGAGCTTGCTCTAACTCTCAAAGAGCTTGATGTAGATGCCATTCCAATAAACTTCCTGACCCCTATTAAAGGAACACCGCTGGAGAAGGCCAATAATTTAACCCCTCTTAGATGCTTAAAAATCATAGCACTATTCCGTTATGTCCTGCCCGAAAAGGAAATCATTATATGTGGTGGCAGGGAAAACAATCTTCGACATTTGCATCCTATGGTTTTTTATGCTGGTGCAAGCGGCATCATGACTGGAAATTATCTGACTGCTAAAGGTCGATCCCTTCAAGATGACATAGAGATGTTGGAGGAACTTAAGCTCCGGATAAGGCAATAAATTTAATTTAACCATACAGGTTTTCAATCCATCGAATAGCTTCTGTGTAACTGATATTACCAAGATAGCGCTGTGTTGTGGACAGATTTGCATGCCCAAGGATTACCTTGCTGCAGGGAGTTTCAAAATGGGCTAAAATCGATTTAATCAGCCAGAACATGATAAACACCCCCGCCACTGAAAAGCACTTTACAATTGATCTTTCTTTGATATATTTTTATTTATTTTAAGACCCTCAAACTTATCCTTATGAAAGATTACAGACCAATTATCGGCATTACAATGGGCGATCCTGTCGGCATCGGCCCGGAGATTATCCTGACAGCCCTTCGCAAGCCTGCCACGATTGATGAGATCAAATCACACAGTTATGCGCTTACCCCGGGCTGCTATGTAAGTGCGGAAGAAATGGGAAACGACGGTGTGCCTTTCGAGAAAAAAATGGCCGAATTTTCTGCCACCCTTTACCAGCAATTCAACAAGGCCGATCAACTCGAAACCACGATCCGAAAGAATCTGGAGGTGTTGGGCAATGGGAAGTAAACTGACTCGGTATAGCGATCTGCTAACTGATATCAAAACGCGCATTCGTCAGGCCCAGACCAGAGCCGTGATGTTGGCCAGTGCGGAAATGATTATCATGTACTGGGATATCGGTAGAATGGTTGAAGAGCGTCAGCATCTCGAAGGCTGGGGAGCGGCAGTTATTCCGCGATTGTCCCGAGATATCCACAATGACTTGCCTGAGATAAAGGGTTTTTCGGAGCGAAATCTCAAACGCATGATTCGTTTTTATCGTGAGTACCCAGGTCTTGTCGAAAAAGTGCCACAAGCTGCGGCACAATTGCCGGAGCAGGCAGCGAATGAAAAAGGGTCAATGGAAGCTTGGCCACAAATAGAATTTACCGATGACCGGGAGGGCTGCCTGTTCACCGTAATAGTTCACCGTAATAGTTCACCGTAATAGTTCACCGTAATAGTTCACCAAAAAGTTCGGAGAAAAGTTCACTGAAAATCATTGAGATCATGCAGAATAACCCTGGTGTGACTATTGCAGAGCTTTCGAAACAAGTAGGAATCAGTGACCGGGCGATTGAAAAGCAAATTTCAAAACTTAAAGAGCAAAATCTTATTCGCCGTATTGGTCCGGCTAAAGGCGGTCACTGGAAGGTGGTTGAATGACTCACTTAACCGAAGAAACTCTGGAACAAACCACCGTCGCCTGACTCGAAGCCCTCGACCATATAGCTTTATTGATTATTGTTCGCCTGAGGAGTATGAATGTATTGAACTGAACAGCGAGCGCATTCCCCGTAGCTTGTCGGAGCAAAGCGGAGATCCCCTTTCAGCGGGGCGGCGGGGTTAGCGAACGAATCAAAAAATTAACAGAATTCCTTACAGTCGAAGATTCCCCGCTGCTTGCGGAGGGGAGCTTCAAATGAAGAAAGCGGCTTTATTAACTGTCAACATTTTTAGGCCCCGTCCAAAGGTTACCCGCAACGTAACCTGCTATTCTTTAGAAGCAGCGAGACAACAACAGGAAAATACAATGAAAAACAATCTCCCTGATAAACAATCAAATTTCCTTCTCTATACCGGCAGCGATGGCAAGGTGAATGTTGAAGTATTTCTGAAAGACGAAACTGTCTGGCTAACTCAGAAAGAAATCGGTAGGCTGTTTGGGAAGTCAAAAGCAACAATTAGCGAGCATCTCAAGAAAATATATGCCGATGGAGAATTGCAGATGGATTCAACTGTTCGGAAATTCCGAACAGTTCAAATGGAAGGATCCAGGCAAATAGAAAGAGATTTAGAGTACTACAACCTCGACGCCATCATCTCGGTCGGTTACCGTGTCAACTCCTACCAGGCCACGCAGTTTCGTATCTGGGCCACCAAAACCCTTAAGGAATTCATTATCAAGGGATTTGTGCTGGATGACGAACGGCTCAAGCAGGGAAAGCGCTTTGGCAAGGACTATTTTGACGAGCTTCTTGAACGTATCCGGGAGATTCGAGCCAGTGAACGACGTTTCTATCAGAAGATCACCGATATTTATGCGCTGGCGGCCGATTATGACAAAAATGCCCCCGTCACCAAGGATTTCTTTTCCACAGTGCAGAACAAGCTGCATTGGGCTATTACCGGCAAGACCGCTGCTGAAATTATCTATGCTTCTGCCGATTTCGGTAAAATACACATGGGTTTGACCAATTGGAAGCAGGCGCCCGGCGGCAAGATAATGAAATCGGATGTTTCAGTAGCTAAAAACTATTTAAACGAGGCGCACATCAAAGAACTAAACCGCATTGTTTCCGCCTATCTCGACCTTGCGGAAAATCGGGCTGAACGGCAAATATTGATGAAAATGGAAGATTGGGTTCAGTTCCTTCACAACTTCCTGGAACTATCCAACTATCCAATTCTCGAAGACAAGGGCAAGGTTAGCGCGATAGAGGCCAAACTCAAAGCCGAACAGGAATATGACAGCTATCGCAGGCAACAGGACCGGGAGTTCATTTCAGACTTTGACAGGGAAATCAAACGGATTCAGGGCAAGCACAAACAAGAGAGTAACGATGAATAAAACTAATCGGAAGCGGTTACACAGCTCTACTGATTATTGTTTGCCTTAGGAGTATGAATGTATTGAACTGAAGAAAGCGGCTTAATTAACTATCAACATTTTTAGGCCCCGTCCAAATAATTGAAGAACCCCGCAGCAAGCTCCGGGGAATCTTCGACTGTAAGGAATTCTGTCAATTTTTTGATTCGCTCGCTAACCCCGCAGCAAGCTCCGGGGAATGCGCTCGCTGTTGC
>JAPVVG010000242.1 GCA_028571455.1 Desulfobacteraceae bacterium
AGTTGTTGGCATAATCATGTGTACTGCGCGTGCTGTCAGCGAGTTCGGAGCGGTTATAATTGTCGCATACCACCCAATGATTGCGCCGGTAATGATATATGAGCGATTTACGGCTTATGGCCTTAAATATTCACAGCCGGTGGCTGTCTGGCTTATTATAGTTTGCCTATTCCTTTTTCTTCTACTCAGGATTTTCTCAACTAAAAAGAAAACTTCAACATGATCCAGCTAAAAAACCTAAATGTTAAGATGCCCGGTTTTGCCCTGCGTGAAATCAATATATCGATTGAACAGGGTGAGTTCTTTACATTGCTCGGCCCAACCGGCGCTGGAAAAACGGTCGTTCTTGAATCGGTAATCGGAATAATTCCGATCACAAAGGGTCATGTTATAATAAACGGCAAAGATGTTACCAGGCTTCCTCCTGAAAAAAGGGGGATAGGAATTGTTTATCAGGATTTTGCCTTGTTCCCTCATCTGACAGTATATGAAAACATCACATACGGCCTTCGATACCATAAGGTCAACGGAAAAAAGCCGGGTAAAAATTTAGGCTTTATTATCAAGCGGCTTTCGCTTGAGCCTTTGTTGCAAAGATCGATTCTGAACTTAAGCGGAGGTGAAAAACAAAGGGTAGCTCTGGCGCGGGCGCTTGCTGTTGACCCTTCCGTGCTTCTTCTCGACGAACCGCTTTCAGCATTGGATCCGAATTTTCGCGAAGATATCAGAGAAATAATTAAAAGGCTGCATATTGAAACCGGCATTACAGTCCTTATGGTTACTCACGATTTTAAAGAAGCCCATTTTCTGGCGCAGAATGCAGCGGTTATCAACAATGGAAGAATTGAGCAGATAGGATCGATTGCAGAAGTGTTTCACCAGCCGGCCACCCCTTTTGTTGCTGAATTTGTCGGCATGAAGAATATTTTTCCGGCGATATTTAACGGGAACAAAGCTCAAACAGGAAAACTGGAGATAAAAACAAACTCGAATATAAACGGTTCTAAAAAATATATAGCCATTCGGCCGGAAAATATTCATGTAAGCATGGATAAACAGTCACCGCCCGAACGCAATTCAATTAAAGGCACTGTATCAAAGATTTTAAACCATGGTTTTTACTGTGATGTCAGCATAAAAACCAAAGGCATAAAATTCGCGTCAATTGTTCCGACCAATTTAATAATAAATCTAAACCTTAAAGAAGGCCAAAAGGTTAATATGTGGTTTGATCCAGATGACGTGCATGTCATGTAACAATTAAAGAAATTGACGAACGAACAACAAATTACGTCCTCCAATAGCAATCTATGTTGTTAGAAGTAATATTTTGCAAAACAGGCAGCTTTGTAATCGTACGGCTTTTCTCCAAATTCGCTGTGGTAATTGCCGTGAAACAGGGTGAATTTGAACTTGAGCTCAAGATTGGATATTGGTTCATATAACAATTCCGGTGTTAATGAATAACTTTTGTCTTCGGCATTGAAGATAATATTTATGGAAGGGGTGAAGTAAAGTATATTAAAAGGTTCTTTCTGGGTAATTTTGAGATACAAATATTGTTCCATAAAATTTTTATCACTGTAGTAGGCTTTTGTATATCCAAGGCTTTTCTTCAGGTCGTTTTCAGCGCCTGTTGCCTGATAAGTATTATATCCTTTTTGAATGTAGTTGTAATATCCGCTTATTTCCTCTTCGCTGAATCCGGTTCCATTTTTATAATATTCAAATATAAATGTTGTGTCATATCCGGTTAGATAACGAATCCCCAAAAGATAGCTTGCAGCGTCAGATTGCCTGGTGTGGAGAATGCCGTTACTGTCTATATATTTCTTTTCAAGATTATTAATAAATGCCGCTTCGCCGTGCAGTTCAAAGTTAGTTGTAAAATTTCTTGAAAAATCGACCCCGAACCTGTCATCAATGCTTTTTCCCGCAAGAAACATAATATCTATGTCAGTATCATATGCCAGGAAGTATAGCTTCCCTGCAAAATTCAGATGGTCTGTTTCCCCAAAACTGCTATTGAGATCATTATAAACAGGAATGATTACCGGTGTGAATGCGATGGTTTTGATGCGCCCTGAAAGGCTCTTTATATAATCAAGGAATATTATTGAATAACCCTCAAGGGACGCTTCGGGATCATCCGGGTCTTTTGGCCTGCTTGTAAAGGCAGCTGGATTCCACGCATAACCTTTGCCCCACTTCATAACCTTTTTTCCGGCTTCAACAGTAAAAGAAGGTGTGGCCTCAAACGAAACAACTCCTTCGTATAATTCTGTTTCATCATCCCACCCTAAATAATTCTGTGTAATGTTGGTGTTTGTTTTTACATAAAGCCTTGCGGAGTCTTTTTTGTAATCCCCTTCCAACTGCAAAGTAATATCGTATGAGTCGACAGAGGAACCTTCTTTACGGTTATAAAACTTCTGGGAATAAAGCGCTGAATTTTTGTTCAGGCTATATATCGTATAATTGGCTTCGATGTTTCCGCCGATATGATAGGGCTTGTCTTCGATATCGGGTATTTCAAAATCATATTCATTGGCAAGCGCATTGAGGGGGAGAAGATATGTGAGCACATAAAGCAGGATAATAACAGCCTGTTTAGACATAAACATCCTTATCGAAGACTGTCAATTCTTGGCATATAGTTTAATGTGAAAACCTCGTCCGGCAAATCCTTCTTTTTTATTTTGGCAAATATAAAAATTGATTTATACCCTTTGTATAGAGGGCTGTTTGTCTCGATTACGGCGGGGCGTACAATACCGTCGCCAAAGTCCTTGATCTCCTTGAAATAAAGGGTCTTGATAAGCATCCCGGATGCAGCAAAGCATTCAATTACAGTTGGAACATGCCTTTTATCATCCACCCACATTTTGATTCTATCATAGGCAACAGCCGTTGTTTTTGCCTTTAAGTAAAGGATGTATTTATCATCTGTCTTTTCCAGGTTGTCGCAGTTGTATTCAGCGTTATAATCGATTCTAAGGATATCCGAATTATTGAAGACCCCGCCGGTTACCGACTGAAGGCTGGTTATGCGGATAGGTTTGCCGACGTTTGGAATGTAAAGCCACATATTATCGCCAACCCGCAGGGTAGAACGACCTTTTTCGCTGGCAGGGGATAAGAATATTGA
>JAPVVG010000243.1 GCA_028571455.1 Desulfobacteraceae bacterium
ACTCAACTCGACCATAGAGTTCTTTTAACAAGTGGAGTACATTCAGTTTTGAAAAAACCATAAGCGGACCGGCATTTGAAACAACATTTAATGCCATTTAGAAAGTTCCTCTTTGACCGTTTGTTCGGAATATTCCGGATCGATATTATGATGACGAGCTTCACGGATCAAATCTTGTTTATTAAGCCCCATTTGTTCCGCAACATAACCCAGAGAACCCACACCATCCCGATACAACTGAATCGCACGCTCTACCTTGTACTGGTAAATGCCCAGACGAATAATCTGTTTAAGAGTTAACTCCTCTTCAGGCAATCCTTTTATCCAGGTACGTGGTATTTTGACAGTAACATCTTGTTCCATAATGCTGCTTCCTTTTTTTATAATGCTTTGATATCATTTCCTATTTCTTTAATTTCCTGCTCAATATTCTTAACTTCAATTAAAGCTTCCCATGCTTTAAAGATAGTTATTTACTTATTTATGGACGTCCCGCAAGTCCTTCCTGACGATATAAACTTATAAACTGAACTACGTTGTCCCGCAAATCCAAAAATAAACCACATCTGACAGAAAAAAGAGGTTTTAAAATAGCATAAATATCAATTGGATAGCGAGTTATTTACTTAATTATGGACGTCCCGCAGTCCTCATTCCCCAACAGCATTTGACTTATTCAACACAGCCAACAACGTTCTTTTAGTTCAATTGCCATGTCAACTTATAAACTAATGTTCCGTATATTCCCCATTATTTTTCAATGGCTGTTCCCCTGGGTTTCCTTCCTGACGATATAAACTTATAAACTGAGCTACGTCCCTTAATCCGTACTAATGTGTTGATCAAGATTTGACACTTTCTTTTCTTTAAATGATATCTGGGCCTGTACGGTCTTTCCCCTGCCTCTATCATTCATGTCACGCAAGAGCTCGTAACGCCAAAATTATTTCACTTTGCTCATCGTTCAGGTTCAGATATTAGTTCGAGCTTTCTTATTTCGCATATACTATTTTCAGTAAAAAAAGAAAGGAAACCACAATATACAGCGATCTATCGTATCGGCCAAAATTTTAAATACTATATATAGATATTTATTCGGGTTTCTTTCTTAAACCTTTCTTAAAATCCAACTATCCTTTCTTAATAATTTCCCACCGAGGAGCTGTTCGACTTCCGACATTAATGATCAACCCGCTTTTCCTGAGTTTTGTTAGCAAGTTGCCGATTTTATTCTTTTTCTGCACCAGGGTAAATACGTCAGGCAATTTATCAAACAATAAAGTGTTAACATCTTCTCGTTTTACATGTCCAAACCTCTCTATCAGCTCTAATACCATCTTTTCATAATGTAAGTCATCTAATCCCCTATTTTTTATGTATTGAGCTTTTTCGCCTGTAATTTCGGCGATATGCGAAGCAACATAGACATCAGGTGCACGGCCTTCAACGAGTTTTTCCTTACGGAGCATTCTGAGTTCGTCTTTGGTCAATTTTTTTCGTTTCTGCACTTTATCAAGAGCTATTACATGGCGAAGGCCAAGGTCTGCCTTCTCAATCAGGATTCGACTGTAGTTTTCATCAATTAACCGTCCCATAATTTCAAGGGTTACATGGTCTGGATCGCTCAAATCATAATCCGGTAAAGGGAAATAGCGTTTACGCTGTTCAAGAAACATTTTTTTGATTCCGTAACCCATTGTATCAATCATATCAAGATTGACCATTGCCTGTGCCAGAAAGGGATTTCGGTAACGTTCCGGTGTCTTGTCTCTTAAAAGGTAATCTTCGAGCGTACCTTCGAAAAATCCCCCCGCATTTTGTAGGATTAGACGATCCACCTTTTCGGTCAGAATAATACGGGCATTAAGGCTATAATCCTGATGGGCGATGCAATTGTTCAAAGCCTCTAACACAATCCATGTGTCATATTTATCGAGTTCAAGAGGTATTAGAAGGTTAAATGGCTGGATCTTGAATTTGATATTTCGTATGCGATTATAAACGGAATTTACATTCAATAGAAAAGGGGGGCCGAAGTGTTCATAGGCCCGCTCTTCGGCTTCCAGCTTCCATGTAATCTGAGCTATGCCCGGCAACAAATGATAACTTGATTCAGGTTTCCCAATAAGAATGATTGCAGTCCGGGTAACCTGTCCGTTTACGGTAAGTTTAGCTCGATCAAGGAATGTTTCTTGATCCCATTCTTCTATTTCCCCGGCAAAAGACCGAGAACGGTTTTTCGATTTGAATTTCTTCCGTGCGACAGCAAGGGCACCTTCATCCAAATCATTGATTGTTGCTATCTGACAAATTTGGGCAGACCAGTCATAATCATTTACCTGATTTCTAATTTGTTCGATTTCTTGAATGTTTAATGCACCGATAGATTCACCATCTCTGCCATAATAATGCCCTTCCCACGCAACAGAGATGCCTTGCGGGGCTGCAGGAATTTGGAACATGATAACCCGCCTTTCAGGCAATAAAAGCTCATGAATTTCAATAAAAGTAATACGGTTGGTTGTTTTGTTAGCGATTTCAGACTTCAGACTATCCAGTTTGGATCTATCTGACCGATAATAAGTTCCAACAACTTTTCTGGTCTCATCTTCCACACCAAATACCAGCCAGCCAAATGGTTTGCCTTTGAGATTTGCTTCATTACACAAAGCAGAAAAATATCGTCCCAATTTACTGAAATCATAATTGTACTTGGCTTTCTTAAACTCCACCCACTCAGTTTCAGATGGTAATGAGCGTAATTCGTTAAATAATCTATTCAACTCTTCTTTTGTCATGACAAAATATTTAGGAAAATTTTGTTTTTTTATAAAAAGGATTTTCAGCAACACCTATCAATTTATCGATATTGATCGACACCATTTACATTCAACATAGCCTGTCGGAGCATAGCATAGATCCCGCTATCGGGGCCCTGCCTGCCCCGTAGCTCCGGCAGATGGTACTGGGGTGAAATCATGTCTGCTTTTATTTAACTGGGGTCAACTACATTCTTCAGTTTAATTACCCTGTCAACTTATAGACTAATGTCCCGCATATTCCACCTTATTTTTCAATGGCTGTTCCCGTGGGTTTCCTTCCTGACGATATAAACTTATAAACCGAGCTACATCCCATAGATTTCCCCTCCCGCCGTTTTGTCCCCAAGGTTTACGATTTTTATTTCTTGACTTTTTTGATAGATAATTATTATTATTAACATATTCTTGAAGTTTATGGGCATGTTTTTGCTTTGATTTATTCGAATAACTGGTTTGAAATATTTACTTTTGAGGTTAGAATTTATTCATCTAAATTTCAAGGACATTACAAAAATAATGCATGGAGAATCCTATAATGGCCGAAGCCAAGACCGAAGGGAAAAAGCAGGGGAAGAAGGCTAAGGGAGAGAAATCTCCTTTTGCGTCGATCAAAGATGTCCGAAAAGCTCTCCACGACTGCCGGAAGCTTATGGATGATGGCGTTATAAGTCTTGAATTGCGATGTCCTTATAGTGTGGTTTTTAGGGTAGATGAGGAAAAATTCAAAAATTCCGATGGCTGGGACGAAAAGAAGCGAAAAAAATTCCGAAGGCTTTTATCTCAAGAAATTACTTCAGGCTTGGAAAGCGCTCTTTCCGGGGATATAATACCGGCCTTTGCGCCTGATGTGTTTCATTCAGATATGGCACGTAAAGTGGCTGAGGTCATAATGGAGGAAACCAGGAAGATCTTGGTCACTCCTGTTATTGAAGAATGGTCGCGTGTCAAGCATTCCTCAAAAAATAGTGTACTTCAGTCGGTTGAGTGGGAAATTAATACAAAAGAAAGAGACAGGCATTTGGGCGATTTGAAGCACCTGCGCTACGCCACTGTCCGGTTATGGCACAGCGAGACAGGGGAGATGAGGAGAGATAAACGGCTTTTCTTTTTTCCACCATTTTCTGAGACAAAGAACAAGAGCTTAACTTTCGATTTACATTCGAATGAAATTAAAGAACTTATTAACGACCTTACAAAGGTATTAAAAGCGTTGGACAAAGCTGATTCATAGAACCACGGACGAGGATAATCATGGCTAAAGCCAGGAATATAGAAAAATCACGTAGTGTCCCTCGGAGAATGTTTTTGGGTGAAAGAGGTATTACCCATTCGGAGCAGAGGGTTCGAAACTTAGAAGACTACTTGAAGATGTTTTTCGGGTATGATCCCGACTCCTCAGATCCAAGAAAAGCCGCTATCAAAGATAGTTTGTTTCTTTTTCAACAGTTGCGGGGTGATTCCGTTATTTCTGATCCTCCAATTGAGGAAAAAGGCCGGTTCCATGAAGAATTGGAAGCAGTTGTAGCTGCCGCAAAGGCTTTATTTACCGGCTTTGACGACCTGATGACCCGATGCGCACGGCATACCGATCTGTGCGCAGCCCTTCGCGTCTTAAGAACGGAGGCAAAAGATAAACCGAGGAGTTCTTTTTTTCGGGTTATTGTAGACATCCACGACTGCGTACGGTTCACGGGACCGGAGAACATGTCAAAAAAAATGGCTGAGGCCATTAGTAATGTCGTTGCGAATTTGTCTGACTCGATGACGAAGGAAGAATTGTTCTCTATAACCGACAAATTATTTGATGCTGGCCTCCGTCCGTGGTCACTACCGCGTGGGGATCAGGAAAAGATGAATAGCAGTGGCAAGTAAGGTGGATTCTGCGACTTGGGAGACGGGGGAGGCCGTCTTTCTGGAAACTACGGCTGCGGCTGAGCGTGTTTTCGGCTTACCGGAAACAATAGAATTCATTGACGGGGTATGCCAGGACAAAACACTTCTTAGTTCTACCTATGTTTGGGATGAATTTCGGCGAACATTTCTTTATGATACCATAATTTGCCACACTGTTTTTGTAAATTCTCTTGAAAGACAAGAAGATTTTGCCACGGCGCTCAAACGCTTGCCAAGGTTTTATGAACTTCGGTACAAGCCGCGAAAATTACGTAGAGCTTTGGATGTAATCGCCCGCCTGCATGAAACACCTTTTGAATCCTTAGAAGAAGCAATTCAACGCCTTGATAATGAAATACGGTATAGGCTTGAGCGACTCTTTTTTAAAGGTTTGCAAAACCCTATTTTGGACGGTGCAGGATGTCGGATGACAGCCAAGAGCCCTATGGAAACTCCACCGCCAGTGTCAGGCAAATACGGTACGTTTAAGCTGCCCTCCAAATGCAGCAAAAAGGAAAGGCCGGGGTGCGGAATAATTTCTTTTTGGAAAGAACGCCGGGCGGACCTTGAAGCGGTTGCCAACATGAAAATACCGAGTGGCATAAAGAACGTTCGTACCGAATTAGAGGAATTTCGAAAAGCAGCTCAAGCCATACTAAAGGGTAAAACGATTGAAGCCTATGGCGCGCGGTGTTACGCGAAAATGGCCGATATAATTATTTGCCTCGAATGTCCTCCTGGTATTCCTATCGTAACCAGCAATAAAAAACACTATCGTCCGCTTTGCCAAACTCTTCGAAGACCCGACCCAATCTGCTTCCAGCCATGAATGCCCATAAGACCCGCAAAACGGTATCCACAGAGATTTATTTCTTAAAACCATCCTTCTAAATATCCATGGCGGCATTGGATCAGCCTCAAGCCATAATCCAATTTGCCCAGCCGGAAACATTCTCCATGTTTACTGGCCAGGCACCCATTTTAATAAGGTTTTTATTGTAATCACTGTCAAATGTATAAATTGGTTTTTGCCAGGACATTTTGCCGAGCAAAAAAAGGCTGTTGAGTTATGGCGAAGGTATTAAATAAGCGGCCATTATATTTGCTTTTTTATAAAAATCAGTACCTGCTATTCACTGTTCAAGGCCACATGTGTTCCTTGTTCTAATACAGGCCTGTCCAAAAGGATGGCCTCAGCCACTTTTTCCGGAACTTCTTCCCTGGACAAAAAACCTAGCTTGACCGCTTTGCAGACGAGAAAGTCGTCTTCCATGGAAGAATAGGTTTCCCATAGCTCACGGGATGTTTTTTGATGAAAGCTGTGAATTCGATCATTCAGCTCGAAACAGTCGATTTCCTGCCGGCGCCATTGAGCAAAGTGTCTGTCCAACATCTCCAGGGCTCTGCTC
>JAPVVG010000244.1 GCA_028571455.1 Desulfobacteraceae bacterium
ACGGAATATTTTTTCGGATCTTCTCCCCCTGTTCATCACATGGTACCATGCGCCAGGGTACTCTATTCTGAGTGGACGTGCCATGTCATAATCCGTAACATTTTACCGTGCAAGAGTCAAGAGCAGACTTGACCCCAAGTCCACACTTTACTGTGCAAGAGTCAAGAGCAGACTTGACCCCAAGTTTTTCCCCTTAACCTGTTTTAGCAAGTCAGCGCTAATCTTTAGCGCTAATTGGGCAAAAGGGGGCGTTTTGCTGCATTATTCCCTTGTGTTCACAAAAGGATCCGAGTAGTATGGACGTCCTGCTTGAATAAGATCCGAGGACCGGTTTCAATTCCTTGAAAGGACGGAGAATAAATGATGGAAGAAGAGCTTACATCTATTCAAAAATTGATCGATACGGCGATTGAATTCTGCGTGAATTATAGTTTTCAGGTGATAGGCGCGATTATCATTCTTATCCTTGGGGTTGTGGCATCCAATTGGGTGGCCAGGATTCTCTTAAGCCTTTTCGAGAAGAAGAAACTGGATATTACTTTATCCAAGTTTTTGGCCGGAGCGGCCAAGATTCTTGTTTTGGTTTTTGTAATTCTGATTGCCCTCGGTAAATTTGGGATTACGATTGCTCCTTTCATCGCGGCGTTGGGTGCCCTAGCTTTTGGCGCAAGCTTTGCGCTTCAGGGACCTTTGTCCAATTACGGGGCCGGTTTGACGATCATTTTGACCCGCCCGTTTGTGGTCGGGAATACGATTACCGTAGCGGGTGTCAGCGGAGTAGTGGAGGAAGTCAAACTTGCCTGTACGATTTTAACGAATGAGGACGGTGTGAAGATTACCATTCCGAACAAGCATATCGTTGGCGAAATTCTGCATAATTCTCGTGAGAATAAGATTGTGGAAAGTGTGATCGGGATCAGTTATGAAAGCGATCCCGAAAAGGCTGTCGAACAGGTTCGTCAGATCCTGGGAAAATTCGAAGAGGTTCAGCAAACACCCAGGCCCCAGGTCGGGATTCAGGAGTTTGCGGATTCTTCTATCAATATCGGATATCGTTATTGGGTTCCTACGGCAAAGTATTTTCAGGTTTCCTATAAAGTGAATTCGGCGGTTTACAAGGCGCTTCAGGAAGCCGGCATCAATATCCCGTTTCCCCAGCGGGATGTGCACATTATTTCTAAGCCGGGGCAAACATAGGAAATGCAACATATTTTGGGCGAACCGTTTGGTTTGCACTCATCCCTTATCAAACTGTACGTATGAGGGTTACAAGGTCTTTTCTTATGTGAATGGCGGGGTGCCTTCGTTATTCTTTCAGCCTTATCTTTAAAAAGCCTTCTGTTATCGTGATGTCCTCAACTCCATCCGAAAAAGTCTTCCAGAATCCACCCGTATCCCCGCCGAATTCTTCAACCAGATCTATATTTTTTATTCCTCCCAGCCAGGCATTGGGCAGGGGTATACCCATAATGGTGATGCCTTTCAGTATGACCACAGGTTTGTTATTATCGTACGTAAAAACAACGCCGGTTCTCACACGGAGAGTTTTGCCTCCAAGTATGGGGAAATCTTCATGCACGGGCAGTAGCAGCTTTGCACTAACAAGATCATCAGACAAATCAATCGCCAATTTTCTTGCAAGATCCGTATTTTTTGCCAGTAATCCGTTGAGTTCTCTTTCGGTGAAAAGAATTTCTTTTTTTATGCCTTTTTCAGTATAAGGTTCCGGTTTAAGAGTAATATTTGGATCAAACAGGTCTGCTCTGGATGACTGATTAGAGTCATTGCTCCCATGTATTCTAATACCGTTTTCTTTAGGACCGATATTTTCTAATTTAGCAGTCAAAACCTGTTCTTCGCGGGGGTTCAGTGTCACGGGTTTGAACTCTGATGGAAAAAGATAGGTTTTCACAATCAAGATGGTCACACCAGCGGTAAAAATAACCACAAGGACTGATAGTCCCAAGACGTGTAACCATCCAAATCGCTTTTTGGTTATCTTTGAAGCAAAGCTATGGTTGTTTTCTTCCATGGTTATACTTCCTATGATTTGTCTGTCTTTGCTTTCTTTATTTTCCAAATATTCCCTTAAGTTTGTCGGTTGTAGCCGTTACTTCTTTTTTTGCGGTTTTGCCGGCTCCTTCCAGTTGCTTCTTGGCCTCCTGGGTCATGGCCTGAGTGTCGGCAGTTAATTTTTTGAGTCCTTTGTTAAGAACATCGGTTACTGCCGGGGACGTGATCTTTGCGTACAGTGCAGCAAATATCTCTTTAAATGCTTCTGCGGGAGATACGCCGCCTTTTTTCTGGCCCACATTCTTGAGATGAATGTCCGGCAAATCAGCGCTCAGTGTCTTTTCACCGAGCACGGCCATGGTCAAGTTTACCTTTCCGTCTCTTAAAATAAAATTTCTGATCAGAATCTTCTTACCCTCAGCTTTTTTCTCTTTTTCAGCAGGCTGTGCAGTAGTTTTGTCCGCCCCGATAGTTTTTTTCACGTTGTTCATAATGGTTTGAAAATTGTCCGTGCCGCGAATTTTTTCATAAGTGATTTCAGGGGCAACCACCTCGATTTTATCAATGATAATAGTATCTTTGGTGAGCGATTTTTCATCCACGTCCAGATGAATTGACTTCACGCTCATGGCTTGTGGAGATTTGAATCCCTCGGGATTTCCCAATAAAAAATCTTTGAGTTCGGCCTCTGCGGATAAAAGGGAAACCCCGACATCTCCCAATCTTACCTCGGTCTTGGTTATTTCAGGGCCGTAAGTATTGACTGCACTCTTAATCATGGGCCCAAGATTGGACAGCCCGATAACCAGCACAATTATGATGACGGCAATAAGAGCGCCGCCGCCTAAAAGAATCCATTTTTTCATGCTCATCCTCCTTGTCTGCTTTTTTGCTTATAATTGCTTAATTTAGCTATCTCAATTCAAGATATAAATCTTACGGTTTCACTCAAAAACAAGTCCAAAAAATATTGAGCTTACAATCTTATCCCAGATTTTCTTATCAGGCCTTACTCCATAGATAACAAACGCCTGGCGTTTATGAAGATGGAGACCGGCAACCCTGCCGGTTTCTCCACCTTCATATAATTAAGATTAAGGATTGCAGCGTGTTTTATTGTATCAGCGTTAACTCGATTCTGCGGTTTTTGGCCCGGCCTTCCGGAGTGTCATTATCGGCGATCGGCATCGTCAATCCAAAACCCTTTGTAGAAAGCCGTTTGGAATCGATCCCTTTAGAAACGAGATATTCCATCACGGCTTTGGCCCTTTTTTCAGAAAGTTTCATATTATAAGCCGCACTGCCCACATTATCCGTATGTCCGTTGATCTCGACCTTCAGCGCTGGGTTTTTCCCCAAAACCGTCACAACAGCATTCAGATCCGAATGTAACCTGGATTTGATATGCGCCTTGTCCGTATCAAACAAAATAGTCTTTAGAATCCAGCAGCCTTGTGCATTAATTTTTGCACCCTTTGGCGTGCCGGGGCATTTATCCAGATAGTCATAGACACCATCACCGTCTGTATCCAGTGGGCATCCCCTGCTATTGACCTTTAGACCTGAGGGAGTATTTGGACATTTATCCAGATAATCATAGACACCATCACCATCCATATCCAGCGGGCATCCCCGTGCGTCCACTTTAACTCCTTTTGGCGTATTCGGGCATCGGTCCAACTCATCATAAACACCGTCACCATCACTGTCCACATGCTTTGCTAAAAATACTTTTTTTACAAAATCTGCCATGTCAGCGCCGCTTTTGAATCCATCCGCACGCACTGAAAATCCACATTCACCAGCGCCGGCAATCTGCTCCATAAGCTTTCCACCTGCCGGATCATTTCCCGTTAACACTGTGTATATACAAATTCGGCCACCGAACTGCTTTTTCATATTTTTTGCAGCGGCCATCGGTGCTTTGTCCATGTCTTTGCCATCACTGACAACAATGATTGCTATTGGGCCTTGAGTTGACTTCAAGTCATCATTCCCGGCATTGATGGCGGAGGCCAGAGGACTGGTTCCGCCAGCCTTTTTTACGGCTTGCAGTGCTTCTTCAAATCCTGCACTTGAATATACTGTTAGTCCGTAAAAAAGGGTGGTCAACTTTTTAGACACACTGGAACTATGTCCATAAGTTCTAAGTGCGCCATTGAGCTTCATATTGGGAAGTGTCTGATTCATGGCGCTCAAGAAATCTTTAGCAATCTTGAACTTGCTCTGTCCATTATATTGTTCAGCCATTGAAGAAGACATGTCCAGTATCACCATAAAATTATCCACCTTCGGTTGATACGAATCCGCTTTCAATGCATATGGACTAAAAAGCGATTGAGGGTTCTGAACTTGCTGGGCCGCACAACCGAACAGCATGGCGCTGATCACCACAAAAAATAATGTTGCAAAATAAGACCGTTTCATTATCTACCTCCTTGTTTTCTTTTGTTTTAATATCTGTTTTTATTATAAAAAAATACAAGCTTGTTTGTGCTTCTCATTCCGTATGCTCATACATATGTATGTCGCGCTGTGGGAACGGAATGCTGATGCCTTGAGCATCGAAATCTTTCTTGATATTCTCGGTGGTGTCAAAATAGACATCCCAGTAGTGTTCCGACTTCACCCAGGGACGAACCACAAAATTCACACTGCTGTCTGCCAATTCGACAACAGCAATATTAGGGGCGGGATCTTTAAGAATGCGTTCGTCCTTTGCCAGGATATCCTCCATTATGGTTCTTGCTTTATCAATATCGTCTCCATACCCAATGCCCATTACCAGATCAACTCGCCGGGTCCCCTTGACCGACCAGTTCGTGATGTTGCCTGCCGTTAAACTGGCATTCGGAATAATCACCGTCTTGTTGTCGGGGGTCTGTAGCTGGGCGGTAAAGATCTGAATCACTTCAACAGTGCCGGCAGTCCCTGCACCTTCAATATAATCACCGACCTTGAACAGGCGAAAAATGATCATCAGAAAGCCAGCGGCAAAATTTGCTAAAGATCCTTGCAAAGCAAGACCAATAGCCAGGCCTGCCGCACCGATAACCGCGATAAATGAGGTTGTTTGGATTCCAAGTTGTCCGAGGGCCGCCAGAACCACAAACACCAATAAAGCTATGTAAGTCATATTGGCAGCAAAGGATACGATGGAGGGATCAACCTGCCTTCTGTTCATCATTTTTTCCGCAAGCTTGGCCAAACCCTTGGCGATCCAGCGCCCCACGATAAAAACGACAATAGCTGCAATGACTTTAAGTCCGTAAATAGTTAATAATTCCCAAACCTTTGAAATTATATTTTCCATATATATACCCTCCTTTAAAAAGCTGGGGTTAAGCTGGGGTCAAGTCTGCTCTTGGGAAATGGGGTCAAGTCTGCTCTTGACTCTTGTTAACCATGTTAGCCACCCTATCCGCACGTTTCTTGAGGTTCCGATCCGTCAGCATCTGTTTCTTCATTCTTTCGATGATGCTGCTTATAGAGCTATACTTTTCCATCTGAAACTTGCGGCCTATCTCCTTTAGACTGTCGCGCCTCAGTTTTCGGTTTAGGAATATGGCTACGTTCCTTGGTTCATTAAACCGCCCTCTTCTTGATCTATACAGTTCATCCCTGCTAACATTATAAAACTTACGCACTGCGTTTATTATTGAATCAGCTTCAGGGGCAAGGTCTTGTGCCTGCGGAACCTCTTGATCAGATTTCACGGCATAGTACTTACCCTTAACCCAGTCGATAAATCTTTCCGGCCCCAGGACCGACGGCCATTTCTTATGTTCAAATACACCGACTATTTTCTCATCATTCTCAATGGCAACAAACTTC
>JAPVVG010000245.1 GCA_028571455.1 Desulfobacteraceae bacterium
ATATATATAGCACAAAGAAAATATAATGTCAAGTGATTACAAGATGTTATGTTGCGAGTTTTTGTAACCCCTTTTTATTAAAGAATATAATCAGAAGAAGAATTATATGCAAAGAAAATATATTTTTGATATTTAAAGGGACGTATATCCAAAACTTGCAACATAACTAAGGTCGCAACATAATGACCCCAAAGTTTTGCAAATATACGGCTAACCTTGCCATGACCATCAAGACCTTTCACTAATACCGATAATAAAACCAAAACTTCTTAAAACTTTCATGATTTTATCAAAGCGCATGGTAGCTTTTCCGTTTTCCAGTTCGGACATAAAACGGGCGCCAACATTACAAAGCCCTGCAGCTTCAGCCTGCGTCATTCCCATTTCCTTACGCTTTTTACGAACCATCTGACCAACGGCCTTTAGGTTATTAATTTCAATCCAGATTTTCTTATTTTTTTGACTCAACGTTTTTGTGTCCATAATCTATCTCCCTGTTGCCAAAAAAAATAACCGGTAAATCTTTCCGTTTACTATAGAATATTACCGATAGGGAATATTTTATGCTCCGCTCACTTTTAATTTAAGACAAATTACCGAACGGGAATATTTTGATATTTCACACAGGAAAACAACAAGTTATTCCCGTTCGGTAACGAATAGCTTTGTTTAACCATTAAATCAACGATTATTTAGTGAACTGTTTGGGGATTCTATGGGACGCTCATTTTATATTCGCGCTGAGTTTCTTACCCCCACTCTCTTATAAGGTCATGCTCAATCTTCAGGTGGTCGAGAACTCTGGCGATTACGGTATCGACAAGGTCGGAGATGGTTTTTGGATTACAATAGAAAGAAGGGGAGGGGGGCATTATAGTAGCGCCTGCCTTGGCTGCCATGTACATATTCTTTAAATGAATAATGCCTAAAGGGGTTTCCCTGGGAAGCATAATCAGCGGTCGTTTTTCCTTAAGGCTTACATCTGCCGCCCTGTGGATGAGGTTGTCTGCCATTCCTGATGCAATTGCGGCAAGGGTTTTCATTGAGCATGGGGCGATCACCATTCCGTCATGCCTGAATGACCCGCTTGCAGGAGGAGCAAAAAAATCATCCTGATCATATATATTCAAACAGGTCTTTTCATGAAAAATAATCCCCCGCTCCTTTAAAAAAGATGAAAAGGATTCGCCTTTGTAACCGGTTTCATGCTCAAGTACTTTATAGCCGGCATTTGAGATGATTAAATATATATTTACAGGCTTATTCAAGAGAGCCTTTAACAGCCTGATGCCGTAAATCGATCCGGAAGCGCCGCATATTGCCACTATAATTTTTTTGTTCATATCCATTGCCTGACCAGCTCGTCAGCTAATATGCCGATAAACAGGATTATTGAAATTGCGCTGTTAACATGGAAAAAAGCGATATTAACATTGCTGAGATCGCAGGGTTTAACAAGTTTATGCTCAACAACAAGCAGCAAGCCGATTATTAGAATCGCTATTAGATATATTATCTTCATATCAAAGGCAATAAAGATCAAAAATAAAAATAAAAAAGAAAAAATATGGGAAATGGAAGAGATTAAAAGGGCTTTCTGAATTCCGAACCTGGCGGGTATGGAAAAGAGCCCTTGTTTTGTATCAAAGCCTGTGTCCTGGCAGGCATAAAGGATGTCAAAGCCGGCTATATAGGTCAAAAGGGTTAGGGAAAGCAATATGATGGGCAATGAAAAGGTGTTGGTAAGGGCTATCCATGCGCCCAGAGGTGCAAGTGATATCGCAAAGCCTAAATAAAAATGGGAAAACCAGGTAAACCTTTTTGTGTAGGAATAGGAAAACAGCAGGGCTAACACGGGAAAGGAAAGATAAAGGCAGATTTTGCCAAGCATTGCAGCGGCAAAAATAAAAATAAAGGAAAATAAAATTACAAACATCTTTGCGGAGGTTAAGGAAAGCCTGCCCGAAGGTAGTTCACGTTTTGATGTGCGCGGATTTTTTGCGTCAAACCTTGCATCTGCAATCCTGTTAAAACCCATTGCAGAGGAGCGCGCCCCGATCATGGCGATAAGAATCCAGAAGAGATGCGTCAGGCTGATTGGATGGTGCCGGTA
>JAPVVG010000246.1 GCA_028571455.1 Desulfobacteraceae bacterium
CTGCCTGTATGTTCGGCACCCGCCTGCCACTCGCCTGGCAGCTCATGTGTGGCGTGCACTTTGTTTTTTGGCAATAGCGGGCAGGTGCATGGCAACCCGCCTGCCATGCAAGACCCGTCGGTCTGACGAGCTTGGCAAGGGGCCTCCGGCTCATATAGAACTTCGGCTGTGAGAGGTGGGCACGAGCGGGCAGGTGGCGGGCAGGTTATTTTAAAATCAAATAAAAAAACCACTACCAAATGAGAAACAACGGTGCAGGGTTCAGGGGTTCAGCTCGAAACTTGAAACTCGCAACCAGCAAAAACCTACGATTTCTGACCTCTGACCTCTGACCTCCAATTTCTGACTTCTGTTTCTTTATCTTTTCTCATTCGATGTTGGACGTTCGATGTTGGACGTTCGACCTGCCCGCAATGCCTTTGTGTGGTCTTGGTAGAATGTCCTGGTGTCTCGACCCGGTGACAATGATCATGCCACCATCGTTTGTGATGCATGGCAGGCGGGTGTTCGATGTTCATCTTTTTTTTCCTTTTAGCCTGCCTGTTCGCTGGCGGAAGAATAGCCGGACAGGTGTTTTGTCGAGTCCTGCTTCTGCTCTAATCTGATTGACAAGATATCTCTTGTAGGAAAAATGGACTGCATCCGGATAATTGACAAAGCAGATAAAGGTAGGCGGTTTTGCTGATACCTGCGTGGCATAATAAAATTTAAGCCGTTTTCCTCTGTGAAGAGATGGCTCATTTTTTTTAATTGCCTGGTCTAATATCCTGTTTAACTGCCCGGTCCCGATACGCATGGCATACTGGCTGTAAACTTCATCCACAAGCTTGAAGATTTTTGAAACTCTTTGGCCTGTCAAAGCAGAGATCGTTATGGCTGGAGCAAAACTCAGATACTTTGCTTCCATTCTTAGCTGGTCGTAGTGCTTTTTTGCCGTGTTGGTGTCTTTTTCAATAAGATCCCATTTGTTTAGCAGCAGGATACAACCACATCCTCGCTCAAAAGCATACCCCGCAATATTTATGTCCTGTTCTGTAGTCCCTTCGTCGGCATCCATGACAATAAGCGCCACGTCACACCTGTCAAGGCTTCTCAGCGCCTTTATGATTGAAAATTTTTCAAGCTTTTTCGATACCTTTCCTTTTCGCCTGATCCCGGCAGTATCGATAAGAAGGAATGATTTGCCGTTAATATCGCAGACTGTGTCAATAGCGTCACGCGTTGTGCCTGGAATATGGCTGACAAGAAGACGGTTTTCTCCAAGAATGCGGTTTATAAGTGATGATTTGCCGACATTTGGCCTGCCGACTACGGCAAGTTTTATGATATCCTGTGATTTTTCCGGCGCAAATTCCGGTAGCGCAAGAATTAGATCATCGAGAAAATCGGATATGCCGTAGCGGTGTTCAGCGGAAACAGGATATAGTTTATCAATGCCGAGGCTGCAGAAATCGTACATATTTTTTTCCTGTTCTTGGCCGTCGATTTTATTTACTACATAAAAAACAGGTTTTGTAATTGAGCGGAGAATTTCAACAATATCTTTATCAAAAGGAGAGACTCCTTGCTTTCCATCAAGCAGAAGAGTAATAACATCTGCGTCTTCAATTGCCTGTTGAACCTGGAAGCGTATCTGCTGCGTAAAATCATCCTCATCTTCCAATACAAATCCACCTGTATCAACAAGGGTAAATTCAATATCGTTCCAGCTTGCATCACCATAAATTCTATCCCTTGTAACGCCCGGGAAGTTATCCACAAGCGCATCCTTTGATCTGGTGATACGATTGAAAAATGTCGATTTGCCCACATTGGGACGACCGACTATGGCGACAATAGGTTTCATAGGATAAATGCCCGTCAATTATTATAGTTGTAACCAACCACAAATATATGATAATCAATCATCATATATCTTTCAATAAAAAAGATTGATACGCTCAGTTTCGGTTGCGAATTAAAATGCGCAAAAACTAACAGCCTTTAGCCTACAGTCTAAACAACCTGAATAGTTTGGAAGCTATGATAATATTAGGCATTGAAACATCCTGTGATGAAACAGCCGCGGCAATAGTAATAGACGGCACAAAAATTTTATCTTCTATTGTGTCGTCCCAGATTGCAGTGCATCATCCATATGGCGGTGTTGTGCCTGAACTTGCCTCAAGGAAACATATCGAAGCCATTGTTCCGGTAGTCGATGAGGCGATAAGTGAATCCGGCATTAGTTTAAAGCAATTGGATGGAATTGCTGTGACCCAGGGTCCCGGGTTGATTGGATCATTGCTTGTTGGTTTTTCCTTTGCAAAGGCATATGCTTTTGCACTTGATATTCCATGGGTTGGCGTAAATCACCTTGATGGACATATTAATTCAGTCTTTTTAGAGCCTGACCCGCCTCCTTTTCCTTTCGTAGCGCTGCTGGCATCAGGTGGCCACACAAATATCACCCATGTTGTTTCCCATACTGAAATTGAGCTTATGGGGCAGACCAGGGATGATGCCGCAGGAGAGGCATTTGACAAGGTTGCCAAACTGCTCGGTCTTGGCTATCCCGGAGGAATCGTTATCGAGAGACTTGCTAAAGACGGGGATCCGGGGAAGATTGATTTTCCAAGAACATATTTGAATAAGTCTGAATTTGATTTTAGCTTCAGCGGAATTAAGACAGCGGTAAGCCGGTATGTGAAGATTCACGAAGACAGCTATAAACAGCAGATTCCTGATATTGTGGCAGGATTTCAGGAATCAATCATTGATGTTTTGTCATATAAGGTTATTAATGCAGCGATGGAAAAGGGTTGTGATCATATCGCTCTGGTTGGGGGTGTGGCTGCAAACAGCAGGTTAAGAGAAAGGGTAAAGCAGGATGCCGGCAAAAGAGGAATTACAGCGCATATACCATCTTTACATCTTTGCGGCGACAATGCGGCAATGATTGCCACAATCGGTTACCATTATTTAAAAGACGGAAAGGTATCCGGCATGAGTGATGATGTGTTCTCAAGAACAAAAATATCCGGGCAATAAGACCGGAAACCGCGCGCCGCCGCCAAATGCCCTGGAAATTCACTTACGCAGTTGATATTTCTTCACGGCTTTGTTGTGGTCTTTTATATTCATTGAAAACTTATGTGTTCTATCCTTTTTTGAAACAAAATAAAGAAAATCGGTATCAGCAGGGTATAGGGCCGCTTTTAGCGCTTTGCTTCCCGGGTTTGCGATAGGGCCGGGCGGAAGCCCTGTAATTGTATATGTATTATAAGGGGTTTGGGTGGCAAGATGCTTTCGTGTTATATTGCCGTCAAAGTTCTTTAAGCCATAGATGACTGTGGGATCACTTTCAAGACGCATCCTTTTCTTTAAACGATTGTGAAAAACCGATGAGATAACAGGCCGCTCAAAAGAAACGCCTGTTTCCTTTTCAATAATCGATGCAAGTGTCACCACCTGATGAATTGATAAATTAAGATCTTTTGCCCGCTTTTCCCATTTTCGATTAAATATCGACCTGAACCGCTCAACCATTGTGGCTATTATTTTTTCCGGAGTTATATTTTTGGGGAAGTAGTAGGTCTCCGGGAAAAGATATCCTTCAAAGGTTTCAGCGTTAATTCCCTGCTTACACGCAAATGATGAGTCTGTTGCCGCCTTTAAAAAATCTTCTTTGGTTCCCAGTTTTGCTTTGGAAATAATTGATGCAACCTGTTTCAGGTTATAACCTTCCGGTATGGTTATTTTGTAAAGGCGTACCTTTCCGCTCGCTATTGTTTCCAGTATTTTTATTGGAGGCATGGAGGAAGAAAGCAGGTATTCACCAGCCTTTATCTTTTTGTCGCAGCCTTTAATGCGGGCCAGTAACTTAAATTTAACCGGATTTTTTATAATACCTGTATAGTCCAGATAGTTGGCAATAGTCGAAAGGTTTTGGCCGGGCAATATTACTATAACCTTTTTTGAATTATCTGCATTTGCGCTTTTATCCGCATAAACCAAAAGATCAAGAAAGAGGCATGACAGGGCTGAAAAAGAGATAAATGCGGATATTAAAAAAAATGTTTTTATTTTATTCAATTTGCAATATTCTCCATAACTATATCAATAAACCATATTTTAAACAGCCGCAAGTTGTTTAAGGCCGGAGAGAATATACTGCAATGACAAAAAATGATCAATATTGTGGCTTTGAACAGGGACCAATTCGACCGCCAAGCGAGGCCTACAGCCTTCTTATACGCGTAACAAGGAACTGCCCCTGGAATCGCTGCACTTTCTGTCCTGTATACAAAGGTTCCCGTTTTTCCATCCGCAAGGTTGAGTATGTTAAAAATGATATTGATTCGGTTCACAGATATGTTGAGGTCTTGCAACATATGGGCGAAGAATCCGGCCGTATAAGTCGAATTGATGCCAATAAACTCTCCAAAAATATTAAACAGGTTGACTTGCAGGCCTTTTCTGCAGCATTGAACTGGTTAAACAGCGGTATGAGCTCTATTTTTATACAGGATGCAAACAGCCTGTTTATTAAACCTTCCGACATGGCAGAAATTCTATTGCATCTTAAAAAGCGGTTTCCCGGGGTGGAAAGAATAACATCCTATGCGCGATCTCATACAGTTGCACGGATAAAGGAGGCTGATTTAAATGCAATAAGGGATGCAGGCCTGAATAGAATCCATATCGGGCTTGAGTCCGGCTCTGACCTTGTTCTTAAAATGGTCAGGAAAGGGGCGACAAAGGAAACACATATTAAGGCTGGGATCAAGGTGAAAAATGCTGGGATAGAGCTTTCCGAGTATATAATGCCCGGCCTTGGAGGAAGAAGGTATTCCGAGATTCATGCCCTGGAAACAGCCGATGCATTAAACAGGATAAATCCCGATTTTATACGCATCAGAACCCTGGCAATTCCAAGCAATATACCTCTTTTTGAGGATTATAAGGCCGGTCGTTTTAAAAAATGCTCAGATCTTATGACAGCCAATGAGATTTTAATGTTTATTGAGAACTTAGGAGGCATTACAAGTATTATCAAGAGCGATCATATCCTGAATCTTTTTGAGGAAGTGGAAGGCGCTATGCCGGAAGATAAAGAGCATATGCTTTCTATTATCCGATCTTTCCTGTCAATGAACCCGGAGCGTAGATGTCTGTATCAGGTTGGCAGGAGGCTTGGCTTGTTTCATTGTCTTGGCGATGTGAATAATAGTCGAAGGATGGCAAAGGTTGAAAAGATTTGCCGTGAGCTTGGGATTACTCCGGAAAATGTTGATGAAACAATAGATGAGCTGATGAAAAGGTTTGTATAGAAGGGATTTAGGAATTGAGGGATTGAGGGATTGAAAAAAAATGAACATCGAACATCGAACGTCCAACATCCAACATCGAATGTGAAAAGATGAAGAAACAGAAGTCAGAAATCGGAGGTCAGAGGTCAGAGGTCAGAAATCGTAGGTTTTTGCTGGTTGCGAGTTTCAAGTTTCGAGCTGAACCCCTGAACCCTGAACCGTTGTTTCTCATTTGGTAGTTGTTTTTTTATTTGATTTTAAAATAACCTGCCCGCCACCTGCCCGCTCGTGCCCACCTCTCCGAGCCGTAGGTCTATATGAGCCGGAGGCCGCTTGCCAAGCTCGTGAGACGGACGGGTCTTGCATGGCAGGCGGGTTGCCATGCACCTGCCCGC
>JAPVVG010000247.1 GCA_028571455.1 Desulfobacteraceae bacterium
AACCTGCTTTTGAAAGTAGGAAATCCTCTCCAAGGTCGTTTTATACTCTTCTTGGTTATGAATCATGTGTTAAAACCTCCACGATTCCTCGTTTCTTTCCATCGCGTTTGAGCTGCCAATTTTTGATTGCCGTTTCTTCCCCATCGAACGCCGCCAAACGTCTCACCCAGAATATGCTCGCCCCCTCGTAATTCTGGGCAGCCATGTGATCAAAAAGAATCCGTGCCTCGCCAGAGACGTCCCGAACGTCAAATGTATCCTCCATCAGGAGGAAGATATCGATGTCTTGTGGATGCAGCTTGTCGGTGACAAAGGATCCAAAGATGATAAAGCGAGCCATTTGCCCTGTTTCCATGGCCAGAGAGTAGATACGCTGCAATCGCTCCACAACAATCGCCCTTTGAAAACTACTTTTGCCAAAATGTCCAACGACATCGCGCAAAGTCGCTTGGTGAATTCCGGGTGGTAAATCTCCACTCTCGTTAAACTTTGGCCATCTTTTCATGCTTGAAACTATAACTCAAAAACAGAAATAACACAAATCTACCTCGTGCCGAACAAGTCATTAAATAGTTTTCTGTATAACTCCTTTATAAATTGCATGATGACAAAAAAAATCAATGGAAGTTGCAAAAAAGCCTGAAAAATCATTCTCCGAGCTGTATAAGGGCTTTCGGGACGTTATGTTTGTAAGTTACTGTTAAGCTTTTAACGGGTAATTGTGGCGTATAACCAATTTCTCTTAAGCGTTTAACCGCTAAACTGACTGCGGGTTGCGAAATTTTCAGAAACAGAGCAAGCTGCGAGCTGCAACCGTCTTTTTATATTTCCCGACAGCCAATACCTGCTCAGGTTTTAAATCCAACAATTCTGCAACTCGTCCAAGTACCTTTTCAAAGTTAAACCCATTTGATTTGGGTGCAGTTACGCTTATCGCCCGAAAAATAATAAATATTTCAGACAAGATTACAGGATTGACTTGATTTTATAAAAAAAAGAGTTAATGCAGATCCTGTATATCATAAATTCATATCCTGGAAATGGCTTTTCATTTCAAACCCGTTCTAAATCTATAAACGGCCAAATGAGTGTTGAATGTATAATAGCAAAGATGACAAACCTTGGTACTGAACTATTATTTAAACCCAAAAAATAATTTTGATACAGTTCTTTTCTAAAGCCTGATCGAATTGGTATGTAATTATATTTTTTTACAGGATTTAGGCTCTGTTGATTAACAGGAAATAAATAATCTTGTTTATCCTGTTATCCTGTCTAAATAATATGATCTGTTTGGGTTTCCGTAAGGATATTTGCAAGTCGATTTAAAAAATTATCCCTATCGACACCATCTGTAAATATCCTTTTGCGTTCTATACCTCTGGCAATAATATGATGAAGCGCACCCGGGGCATCTATTCTTGACTACGATAGGGCGCTTATGGCAACGTTATCAGACCCTCTTTTCCGGCTGATTCGTTCAGGCTTTTGTCGTAACATGCAAAAACAAATTCTTCGTCAATTCTTTGTCGCACAATTAATGCCGAGGCGAGATGGATGGCATCAAATCCCTTAAGTGGATGTGCGGCTGTCACTCTTTTAATGGTTTTGTTGAGAGCGCTTGTTACATCAACATGAATGAAGCTTTTCCAGTCCTTTTCAAACGCTATGCGGATTGCTTTGAAAATGGATTGATCAATATCAGCCGTTTCCCTTTTTTTTCTATGGATGGCCGCCAATGTTTCCGCATAGGCTACGGTGGAAGTTACAATTGAGCTTGTTTTTTTCCACAAACGTATTACCTCTATGGAACCTTGTTCTTTGAAATATTTCTTAACTATAGCGCTTGTGTCAAGATAGAGAATCATCGCCGATCCTCACTGATCATTTCTGAGACCTGTTTTCCCGGAAGCTCGACCGGGCTGGGGATGTCTCTATCGATCCGGTCTGTAGGCAAATTCACCAGACCTTCCATTATCAGAGGCTGAAGCGCCCGTCTCAAGGATGTCTTTTGAGTATTCTCCGAAACTATACGCGCAATCGGTTTGCCCCTATCGGTAATCAGCACCTCTTCACCTTTTTTAACAAGGGTGAGGTAAGAACTCAACTGGTTCTTAAGTTCTTTTATCCCTGCTGTTTTCATAGCGTTCACCTCCACATATTTGTAGCCACTTTGTTGCTATAGTAGCTATAACTAAATTGTGTGTCAAGAACGTTTTAATCCAAGCAAAACTGGGATTTTTTGTTGGTTTTTAAAAAAGTGGAATATGAAAACGGTCTGTTTGGGGAAAATCTTGTCTGTGCTTGTCTGTGTGGGTCTGTGGCTAAGAATTAATTTGAAGGGGAATAAAGATAGCCTGCATACAAGGATGGATTAATCATCATGTTTGCAATCTCTTTGACTGATGACTCTGCAATGAACTTCAGGATGGAAAACTTCTTCTTCGGCGCATAAACAGCGGAAATCTTCCCCTTAATCCCACCCATGCGGCCAGCCCATTCTATTGCGTCTTCGAGATTCCCAAGACGGTCAATGAGCCCAAGATTTTTTGCCTCCTCTCCGGTAAAAATACGTCCGTCAGCGATCTTTTCCACTTTAGATAAATCCATCCCTCTTCCATTAGCAATATCCACAATAAATTGCCTGTGAATCCGGTTGGATAAATTTTGGAGGATACCTCTTTCATCCTTTGTCATCTCACGAACCGGAGAGCCGATATCCTTGTACTGGCCGCTCTTGATGACAACGGGGACCATGCCGATCTTACGGAGCAGTTCCTGAAAATTTGCAAAGCCCATGATAACGCCTATGCTGCCAGTTATAGTGCCTGGATTCGCAACAATGCCGTCGGCGCCTGCGGCGACATAATAACCCCCGGATGCGGCAACAGTGCCCATAGAAGCTATAACCTTCTTTGTCTTGACTGTTTTTCTGATTTCCCTGAAAATTTCCTGCGCAGGCCCGACAGCGCCGCCGGGAGAATCGATGCGAATTACTATAGCCTTGATGGAACTGTTTTCACGAAAACGTTTAAGACTATGAATTATATCCCTGGAAGAGGTAATATTGCCGGTCAACTCAACTATTCCGACCTTTTCTCCTCCTGATTTTAAAAGATCATCAAAATCAGCATCCTTTGCAGCAAGCATAAAAATAAAGGATAAGCCAATAAAAGTCGTAACCATTATTGATGAAAAAATCAGAATAAAAAAAAGATATGGATGGCGTCTTGAAAACATGAAGTTAATTTCGATGCATAAAATCTCTATCTCTACTGCTTGTTTGACTCATCCTGAAGATTCTCGCGCAGGATATCTCCAAAAGCAGATGTCGCAGGGCCCATGTTGTCTATATATTTGCCTAGAAGCGCCTTGTCATCCTCAATATCAAGCCGCTTGATTGAAAGACCAATTCTTCTTTCCTCGCCGTTAATATTCATAACCTTAGCAGTTATGACATCGTTGATATTGAATTTCCCAACAGGAGTTTTTATTTTTTCAGCGCTGATTTCAGATACATGCACAAGACCTTCAATTCCTTCTTCCAATTCCACAAAAACTCCAAAATCGGTAATATTTGTAACTGTGCCTGTAATCTCTTTTCCAACCTCATAGCGCTCTGCCACAGTTGTCCAGGGATCTGTTTCCAGCTGTTTGATTCCGAGAGAAAACCTCTCGTTTTCCTTTTCAATATCAAGAACTATAGCCTGAATTACATCCCCTTTATTATACAGCTCGGACGGATGTTTTATTCGCTTGGTCCAGGAAATATCCGAGATGTGAACAAGGCCGTCAATTCCTTCATCTATGCCGACAAAAAGGCCAAAATCGGTTATATTTTTGATTTTTCCCTCAATAGTTGTCCCGATAGGATACTTTTCACTAATTACATCCCATGGATTTGGAACAACCTGTTTCATTCCTAATGAAATGCGTCTGCTTTCAGGTTTTATATCGAGCACTACGGCCTCAACAGCAGCTCCAATAGATACGACCTTGGAAGGATGGCGAATCTTTCTGGTCCATGACATCTCAGAAACATGAATCAGCCCCTCAATACCCTCCTCCAATTCTATAAAAGCGCCATAATCTGTTAGGCTGACAACCTTGCCGGTAATACGGGAACCAACCGGATATTTTTCTGTAACGGTTGCCCAGGGGTCCTCGGTAAGTTGTCTCATGCCTAATGAAACCCTTTCCTTTTCAATATCAAAGCTCAATATCTTGACAGTTATCTTATCGCCGACCGAAAAAAGTTCCGAAGGATGTTTAACGCGCCCCCACGAAATATCCGTAATATGCAGCAGGCCATCAACACCGCCGAGATCAACAAATACACCATACTCGGTAATATTTTTTACAATACCTTCAACAACCTTGTCTTCATGTATAGATTCAAGAGTTGCAGACCTTTTAGATTCGCGTTCCAGTTCAAGAACAGCCCGTCTGGATAAAACTATATTGCTGCGCTTTCGATTATATTTTAAAATTTTAAATTTAAAGGTCTTCCCTACCATCTCGTCGAGATTGCGGATAGGGCGCAAATCAGCCTGTGAGCCGGGCAAGAAGGCCTGCACTCCAATCTCCACAGAAAAGCCACCCTTTACACGGGCTAAAATAACCCCTTCGATAGTTTCTTCCTTATCGTAACTGCTCTTAATGTCTTCCCATATCTTTACCTTTGCCGCCTTTTCTTTTGAAAGGACAACACGCTCTTCATCTTCATCCCAGTATTCAACCATTACCTCGACTTCGTCTCCTTGAGACGCGTTAATATTACCATGATCATCCACAAATTCCTGAATCCGTATTTGCCCCTCTGATTTATAGCCGATGTCAACAAGCACATAATCCTTGTCAATCGCAATTATCCTGCCGGTAACAAGCTCTCCTTCTCCGAAACGCTTAAAGCTTTCAGCGTACATATCATCATAGTTTTTCTCGGGGTCGCCGGAGTCTTGAACATCTTTTGACACTTGATCAACAACAGGCTGATCAGATTTTAAATCATCATTTTGCTGTTTAACCTCTTCACCAGCCTGCTCTTCACCAGCCTGCTCTTCACCAGTCTGCTCTTCACCAGTCTGCTCTTCACCAGTCTGGTCTGCCAAATCGTCTTTGTCTATCTTTTCAGTTGAATTGTTTTCTACAAAATCATCCATTAACCAATATTCCCCCTTAACATGTATTTAATGTTGCAACCGATAAGAGATTGCATAATTTTATTTTAATAACAAATTAAGAATAATAAAACAACCTTTAATTTTATCCAAGGCCTATCCAATCTTTTCGACCTGTACGGTTAGATAATTTTCAAATCCCCTCTAATAAGAGGGGATTTAGGGGTGTGTTCATATGATATGCTGATACATCTGCGCTTCGGATAATGTGCTGCTGTTTCGGAACGTTTTATCAAATTCTTTGAGTTCCCAATTGTAATATACTCTTATTTTTTCTCTGTCTTTTTCACACACACCGCCCGCTTCGCGTCCACCCCTCTTGTTAGAGGGGATTTGAGAGGATTAACCGCACAGGTCGAATCTTTTTAGCAATATGTGAAAGCATAAGCTCAACCACTTCGTCAGCGGAAAGATCGGTTGAATCTATTATTATAGCATCATCAGCCGGTTTTAATGGGGCCAGAGACCTGGTCCTGTCATTTTCATCCCGACAGTTGATATCCTGTTCGATCTCCTCTATTGTCAGGAAGGTTTTTGACGATAATTCTTTGTAACGCCTTAATGCTCTTGTTTTGCGGGATGCATCTAAAAAAAATTTTATGCCGGCGTCGGGAAACACGACAGTGCCCATATCGCGCCCCTCAAACACAACGCCTTTCCCGCTTGCCATATCCCTTTGCAAACCCAGAAGATATTTCCTTACAACCGGCCTTGCAGAAACAGCCGAGGCAAACATCGAAATTTCAGGATTTCTTATTTGATCTGTGATATTTTTATTATTTGAAAATAGATGGGACACTTCTTCTGCAAATACGAATTTTAAGTCCAGAGACATGCATAAATTTTCAAGTCCAACATCGTCATCATGGCTCAATCCTTTAGATTTTGCTTCAAATGCAACCCCCCTGTAAAGAGCCCCTGTATCAATATATCTGTAATCAAGCCTTTTTGCCAGGCTCCGGCTTACCGTGGTTTTACCCGCCCCT
>JAPVVG010000248.1 GCA_028571455.1 Desulfobacteraceae bacterium
GCGAAGATGCTGAAGCCCTCTTGAACTATCAATTGCCGGATGAAGATAAGGCAAGACGGGCTGAATTTGTAATAAAAAATGACGGTTCATTTGCCCGGATGATACGATCTGTTGATCATCTTTACAAAGACCTGGTTCAAAAATATGTAAAGGAGTTTGAAAGTGCTGTTTGAAAGTGCTTGACAAATACAAAATTATGATTTAAAATTTTTTTGAGTTAAAGTAGTGAGTTCACTTGTTGAAGAGAATACCTCGTTAATTCCTTCAGTTAAGACCTTTGATTTAATCCCATTTTAACGCCTTTGACAGATTCCATTTTTTGTAACGTGGTCATCAAACGGATAAATTTTTAAAAAACGTATTATGGATAGTGATAAATGTCGTTGTAGAGATAATAATATTTAATATATTTATATTCCTTCAGTTAATTCCGTTTATTGAAGGAACTTCTTCCTTAATTAAATATTTTCCCAAAGCCTTACGGTTTCAAGCCGTTGCACTTCATAATCGGGTATATAGTGCCTGAACGAAAACCGATTTTGTTAGGTTTCGCCCTGATAAATTAAGTTCTTTCAAGTGATTGATTTTTTTTGTGAGCATTTTTCGAAGGTCTCAAACAGAGAGGATAAAATATTTTGAGAAGTAAAGATTTAATGAATGTAGTTAAACTAAAAGACAAGAAAATAAATGAACTTACACAGATGGCAGCAGAATTTCATATTGACGGCGCTGCCGGAATGAGGAAACAGGAACTTATTTTTGTATTACTTCAGGCACAGATTGAGAAAAACGGGCTGATATTTGGAGAAGGTACACTGGAGATACTGCCCGACGGCTTTGGATTTTTAAGAGCGCCTGGCTATAACTATTTGCCGGGGCCTGATGACATATACGTATCACCATCACAAATACGTCGATTCAATCTCAGAACCGGAGATACCGTATCCGGACAGATCCGTCAGCCAAAGGAAACCGAGCGGTATTTCGCATTATTAAAGGTCGAGGCCGTTAATTATGAAGATCCGGAAAAGGCCAGGGATAAAATACTTTTTGATAACCTGACCCCGCTTTATCCGGACAGGAAAATGCTTCTTGAAAACGCTTCCGACAATTATTCTATGCGTATTATGGACCTTATGACTCCTATTGGATTTGGCCAGAGAGGGCTGATCGTTTCGCCGCCCAGATCAGGGAAAACAATGCTGCTGCAAAATATTGCGAACAGCGTTATCGCGAGTCACAAAGATATTATTCCGTTTGTGCTCCTTATTGATGAACGACCCGAAGAGGTTACCGATATGGCGAGATCGGTAGATGCTGAAGTCATCAGCTCAACTTTTGATGAACCCGCTGAAAGACATGTCCAGGTGTCTGAAATGGTTATTGAAAAAGCAAAGAGGTTGGTGGAACATAAAAAGGATGTTATTATCCTTCTTGACAGCATAACCAGACTGGCGCGGGCCTATAATTCCGTTATGCCGCCAAGCGGAAAGATCCTGTCAGGCGGGGTTGATTCAAATGCGCTTCAGCGTCCCAAACGTTTTTTTGGGGCTGCCAGAAACATTGAGGAAGGCGGAAGCCTGACTATTATTGCAACTGCTTTAATTGATACAGGAAGTCGCATGGACGAAGTTATTTTTGAAGAATTCAAGGGCACCGGGAACCTGGAGCTTGTATTAGATCGCAGGCTTTCCGATAAACGGTTGTTCCCTGCGATTGACATAAAGAAATCGGGCACACGGAAAGAAGAATTACTTCTTGATAAGGAAACACTTAACCGCGTATGGATATTGAGAAAGGTTCTTTCTTCATTAAGTCCTGTTGACAGTTTGGAATTTTTGCTTGAAAAAATGAGCGGGACAACGGATAATAAATTATTTTTGGCTGGTATGAATTCATAGAATTAACAAACAGGGGGTTTAGAAAACATGAAAACCGGGATTCATTCTGAATATTATGAAACATCAATAAAGTGCGCATGCGGAAATGTCATTGAGGTTGGTTCTACCAAAGAGGATATTCGAGTTGAAATCTGTTCAAAATGCCATCCTTTTTTTACAGGTAAACAAAAGCTTATAGATACAGCCGGTCGAATTGAGCGTTTCCGCAGGAAATATGAAAAATTTCAGAACAATCAAAAAAAATAGATCTTTTCTGTATATATTACATTACGTCAATTGAGCTTTTAGCAGTTAGCTTTTAGTAGTTAGCACAACAATTTCAATATATTGCTAAAGGTCAATCCGCCAGAGCCCGTTGGATGAGGTGAAAATCTAATCGCTGGTAACCACCTGAAATAATAAGGGCTAACAGCTAATTGCTAAGAGCTGATCGCTCATCTTAAATATTAGAAAAGCACACCATGAAGGACACGAAGATAGACATTAGTTAACAACTTCTTCGTGTCCTTCATGGTTTAATTCACTTTGTTTTGTCCCCGCATGGGGATGTGTGGTTAAACTTATGTTTGATAAATTAAAAGGGGTTGAAGAACGCTTTGTAGAGCTTGAAAAACTTTTAAGCGATCCCGGGATATTGCAGGATCGGGATGCATACCAGAAATATAGCAGGGAGCATGCTGAGTTAAACAAGATCGTCAGGGTTTTCAGGTTGTACAAGCAGACATTGACTGATCTCAATGACAGCATGGAGCTGTTAAGGGATGGAGACTCTGGTATAAAGGATCTGGCCCGCGATGAGGTTAATGCCCTTACACTTAAAAAGGACGGTTATGAGGATGAACTAAAAAGGCTGCTTATTCCCACGGATCCTTTTGACGAGAAAAATGTTATCATCGAAATACGGGCGGGTACAGGCGGTGAAGAGGCAGGTCTCTTTGTGAGCGATCTTTTCAGGATGTACAGCAGGTATGCTGAAAACAGGAACTGGAAAGTGGAGATCATGAGCCATCACATAACCGGTGTTGGCGGTTTAAAAGAGATTGTTGCGATGATTCACGGCAAAGGGGCATACAGCCGTTTTAAATATGAAAGCGGCGCTCATCGTGTTCAGCGCGTTCCAACAACAGAGGCTCAGGGAAGGATACATACATCTGCCGTTACTGTTGCGGTATTGCCGGAAGCAGAAGATGTTGAAGTTCACATTGATCCTGCTGATATTAAGGTCGATGTGTTCCGGTCGAGCGGCCCAGGGGGGCAATCGGTCAATACAACAGATTCTGCAGTGCGTATTACCCATCTTCCCACCGGATTGGTGGTTACATGCCAGGATGAAAAATCGCAGCTAAAAAACAAAAACAAGGCGATGAAAGTACTCAGGGCTCGTATTCTTGACAATATCATCAAAGAACAGGATGAACAAAGATCCAAAGAGCGGAAAAGCCAGATAGGCAGTGGAGATCGGAGCGAAAGAATCAGGACTTATAATTTTCCCCAGGGAAGGGTTACCGATCACCGGATTGGGCTGACCCTATACAAGCTGGAAAATATTTTGCAGGGTGATATAGACAAAATAATAGACGAGCTTTCAATATTTTATCAGAGCCAGGCTTTACAGAATGCAGGATCAATTAAAGACCAGCGCCCATGAATGGACCATACTTAACATCCTCAAGTGGACTGCTTCCTATTTTCAAACCCACGATATAGACAGCCCAAGGGCTGCAGCCGAAATACTTCTTGCGCATGCCTTAAAATTAAACAGAATAGAACTGTATATGCGTTACGATCAGCCGCTTTTCGAAAAAGAGCTCGCACTTTTTAAGGCTTTGATAAAAAGAAGGATAGCAAGGGAGCCCATTGCTTATATTGTGGGGGTTAAGGAGTTCTGGTCCATGGATATTGCTGTTACAAGGGATGTTCTTATCCCCCGCCCCGAGACCGAGCATCTTGTTGAGGCAGCCCTTTCTCTTTTGCCGATAGATTCAGCGCTTGATTCTCGCAACATCCCAAAACGTATTTTAGAGCTTGGCACAGGTTCCGGAGCAATAATTTGCGCTCTTGCATCGCATCGCCCAGAGCATATTTTTATTGCTTCAGATCGTTCAATTAAGGCTGTTGAATTGGCCGCAAAGAATGCAAAACATCATAATCTTAATAAAAAAATCATGTTTTTTTCAGGTGATTGGTTTATGCCATTAAAGGATGATACACATCTGTTTGATATGATAATATCAAATCCGCCGTATATTAATACCCGGCTTATCAATAAGCTTCAGCCTGAAATCTCCATGTATGAACCGGTTATGGCTCTTGACGGAGGTAAGGACGGCCTTTGCCGGCTCAGGCATATTATAGATCGTGCGCATACCTATCTTAAGCCGGGAGGCAGCCTTTTGTTGGAGATAGGTCATGACCAGAAAGAGGATGTCAGCCGGATTGTCAATTTCTGTGGTCATTATGAACAGCTCGTGTTCACGAAAGATTACAGCGGATACGATCGTGTAGTTCAGATGAAAAAAAGATAACTACTCAGGTTCACAGTTCAGGCCTTTGACTGCTGATTTTCGATCTCTGGCTTCCATTTTTACACACCCCGTCCGCTTTGCGGCCACCCCTCTTGTTAGAGGGGATTTAAACAAATTGAGGAGCAAAGCGATATCATCATTCAAAATTCGATGTTCGATGTTCGACGTTCATTTTTTCAATGGTTCACGGTTGATGAGTTCGACTTTTTACGAAATCGTCAGTTTTATATTGCGAAGTTTATTTAAATTTGATACAAAAAATAGTTTAAAATAATTCACACACCTTTGGATCTGTTTCCCGGTGCTTTCATTTTTTTTGAAGGTCGGAAGCGGGGTTGATGGAGGTGAAGGAAAAAACCGATTAAGAGAAAGGAAAAAACTATGGCTTATCTTACAATGAGGGAGCTTCTTGAAGCTGGAGTGCATTTTGGACATCAGACAAAGCGCTGGAATCCAAAAATGAAACCATACATCTTCGGAGCAAGGAACGGTATTTATATTATTGATCTTCAAAAAACTGTTCGCATGTTTAAAACAGCGTATGATTTTGTAACCGATATTGTCGCAGACGGCAAATCGGTTCTTTTTGTTGGCACCAAAAAGCAGGCCAGGGAATCTATTTATGAAGAGGCTAATCGATGCGAAATGTTTTATGTGCATAACAGGTGGCTTGGTGGAATGTTGACAAATTTTCATACCATTAAACAGAGTATAGATCGTCTTAATCATCTTAATGATATAATAAACGATGGATCCATAAATCGCTTTCCCAAAAAGGAGCGACTGAAACTTGAGCATGAAAGGGTAAAGTTAGACAACAATCTTGGCGGAATCCGGACCATGAATGGACCCCCAGGCGTGATCTTTGTTGTTGATTCTAAAAAGGAGGCAATTGCAGTGCGTGAGGGAAGACGTCTCAATATACCTATTATTTCTATTGTTGATACTAACTGCAATCCTGATGAAATCGATTATATCATACCGGGAAATGATGATGCCATACGGGCAATACGGCTGATTACAGCCAGAATTGCCGATGCCTGTATCGAGGGTAGAAATCAAATGTTAGAAAAACAGCAGGCAGAGGCTGACAAAGAAATAGAAGAGCAACCCGAAGCAGTACCTTCTGGTGAAAAATTAGAACCAGTTCAAAGGACGGTTGTCTCAGACGGTTCAGAGGGACCGATTGTAGAGATAATAAAAAAAACAAAACCTGTAA
>JAPVVG010000249.1 GCA_028571455.1 Desulfobacteraceae bacterium
ATATGCTCTTCAAAATCAATATGTTATAAATATTTTCTTTCAAAACAGGCGGTTAGCTTTCACTGCCGAAGAAGATTTTGTTGTAACTGTATAGAATTATAATAAATCTTTATGATGCCACAACTTATGAACGTTACCAATATATTATTATGTAAAGGGGGATAAAATAAAAAAACTAAAAAAGAAAGGGGGGGTAAAAAAAGTTATTTAGTCATTGGTCTTCCTCAAAACCTTAGCCAGGAGACCTTTGAAAAATGTTTCCCGCTAAAAGCGTGATTCAAGTTCAAGGAAGACGAAAATTTCAACCGGAGGAATATATTGAATATTTCGAGGATAGCGCTAAAGCTTCACTGCATGCCAAAATTTGAGCCTGACGCAGTAATCGGGCAAAAGGGGACTTTTGCAAAGGTCTCGATAGGGGATCGGAAGGTAAGCCAGGTAAACTTGTTAACTTGCTTATAAAGTCCATATTCAAATGAAGGGGGGGAACGAAAATGAAAAGAAGAACGTTTTTAAAGTCACTGGCTGCAACAGGTATAGCAGCATCAATGACAGGGACAGGTGTATTGACCCGCGAGGCCGAGGCTCGCAAGAAGCTCGATATCGGAGAGATCAAGAGCCTCAAGATCGATGTTCTTACCGAAACGAGCTGGTTTAACAACGATCAGTTTAAAAAAGATATCATGGATTATGGTGGGGCAATGACTAACCAGTACATAATACCCTGGAAATGGGACAATGCCGGAGGGTATTCTGTTCTGATAACGGTAACCACTCTTGAAGGGAAAAAAAGAAAATTTATGTTGGATACGGGCTGGAACAACGAATGGATGGACTATATCTATGATATGAACAACATCCCTGCAATGCTGAAAAGCGGTGAAATCGAATTCATGGTACTGTCTCACTGGCATCTTGACCACTACTGGGGAATCGAATCTACATTGAAACATAAACCCGACATTCCTTTTTATGTGCCCAAAACGTATTATCCCGAAGATATGGCACTTTTAAAGGATAAGGCACATCATAAAGCCAAGGATAAAAATACCGGTAAAATGATGCACATTTGCAAGAATGATGTTCCCCATACTGGGAAACTGATTTTGTGCGATCCCAAAGGCGAAAAAAAAGAAGGCATTTACAGGCTCATGGACGGTGTGGCGATAAGGAATTTTGATGTACCCATCCTGCTCAGGGTCAGGGGTGAAAATGTGCTTTATTTTAACGTGAAGGGCAAAGGAATTGTTACTGTAACCGGCTGCTGTCACCCAGGGGTTCTTTCACTGTTCTCCTATGCAAGAAAGAATTTTAAGGGTTATAAGCCTTATGGATGTTATGGAGGACTTCATATCAGTCTGTTTGAGACATGGGAGCCAAAGTTTGACGATATTATTAAGGGTGTTAAGGCATTTAAAATTCAAAAACTTGGATGCAACCACTGTACCGGATGGATCTGGGCTGAAAAGGCTGCTGCATCAGGTGTACCGGTGGTTAAAGGAACCGATAAGTACAAAACCTATAAAAAGTATTCGACGGTTGCAAAGGCGAGCAATGTGTTTTTGACAAATGGAGATACGGTTACATTTTAACTTTAAATAGGGAGACGATGTAATATAAGGGAAAAGAATCTGGCGAATAATTTCTTTTCCCTTTTTTCATTTAAAATGGAGGGCTCGATATTATGAATACAAGCACAGGCACGGAAAAAAACTTTAATTATTTCTTTGGGCTGGTAAATCTGACTGCAGTATTCTGTATTGTCTGGTTCCTATGGTATATTTTTATGAATCCGAATACGGTGATGAAACTTTACACCCCGATGTATGGTTTTTCCCTGGTGGTTGTTTTTTTGTCCGGCATCGTATTAATGACAAAGGTCGTAGATTATTCCTCTTTTAAGGAAAACCTGCCAGCACCAGAAAACCGTTTTTGGCGAGGGATTATATTGACCATAGTTTGTTTTGTTTTAATGATTTTTCTGGTTTATTTTGTCTTCTGGGGTTTTATCGGAAAATTCGGTATCGCCTATTTCAGTCCCGATTCGATCGTGGCTGCAGGTGGCATAGGAGCCGAGCCTTTTTCAGCACGGGAAAATGCTTCTATAGCTATAATCTATTTCTTTACCGCTTTTTTATGGATATCCTTATTCTGGAGCGTTGGTTTCGGACGCTGGCCATGGCAAAAAACAAGTGCGGGTGTTATTGCATGGTCCAGGATTTTTGCCATCTTCTTTTTTGTCAGTATCTTTTATGCGATATTGTTCCACCCTCATGTCTGTTATCTATTTTATCCTGCCCAATCAAAAGCAGGAGTTGATCCGTGGTGGGGAGAACTTGCCGGAACCGGTAGCGCTTTTTTCAGCCTTGGATTAGTGCTATGTATCCTGTTCTGGGTTATTGTCTCTGATATGCTCTGGGAAGGATACCCCTGGAAGCTGCTTGAAAAAGATGGAGAGGGGACATTCGCAAAAGCTGTTGTTACTTTCATTGCCACCCTGATTCTTGGAATAATCATACTTTTTATACTAACGAAAATTATGAATGTCGTTTGGGATGAGGCTTTTGTGGGAGGTCAGTATACCGATGGTTTTGATTTTCGTTATATCCATGCAGGAGAAATTTCCGGTTTTTTTATTTTAGCTACGTTTATCCTGAAAAACTATTTTAATAATTTTCCGAATGCAGGTTCGCTCTGGCTAAGGGCTTTTATTCGAACCATAATCGCTTTAGTCATTGGGATGCTGATTTACTGGTTTTACTACTCACCATTGGCAACATTTTTCCTTGCAAAAGTGGAAGGCTTTGCACAGCCCGGTGACACGCCGCTGGTGTGGGCACTCCTTTTCTTGAGCATAATCATGATACAGTGGGAATTTTTTGAAGGATGGCCATTAAAAAGAAAGTGAAAACTTAAGAAAATAAAATGGTTGATAAAAGCAAGAGAGAATTCTGCAGACGGTATTTTCTTCGGCAGATTGGTGAGATTATAGAAGGGTTTGAAGCCGGGGTTCAGGAAGCTGAGCAAAAGGAAGATTTTGACAACTTTTTTAAGTCTTATGAATCGAGCTATGCCCTGACCCTGGCTTATCCGGATGATATTTTAATGGAGACTGCCCGCAGTTGCGGAATTGAAACTGAAGGTAGGGAGAAAAAAGAGATAGTAAAGGAACTCTTTGAGAAGAAGGGGGGATATTAAAATAGATTTTGAGAGTTTTTTCCGAAATAAAATAGACAATATGCTTGTAACCACTTCCTGGGTTGAAAAGGTAAAAGAGTTTATTGGTCTTAAAGCTGTCAGCCAGGTTTGGGAAGAAAAACCGGCATGGTATTTCTGGATTTCTCAAGCACCTGGTGTCTATTATTTTCAATTAGAGGAAGTTTTTGATGAATATTGGGAAAGCGATGATCTGGCAATAGGAATTTTTACAATAAAATGTTATCCGTACACCCAGGAAAAGGTTTTTCAGTCTTTTTCTTTTGAAGAGCAGTCTTTTATCCAAAGTAACTTTTTTGACAACACACACACCCCCCGGTTTGAAGATAAGGAAAAGATACCACAAACCCTTTTTAATGTTGCCACTTTTGAACTGACGATTGATTCGCACGACAACGTGGCCCTCTTTACATTTGAGGGCCTTGATTCCATGCGCATATCTTATAATCAGAAAACGCTTCAATCCTATCCTGCTATCAATAAGGAAAAACAATTTAAAGCCGGTGAAAAAGACAGAGATGTTCCTGGATATGAACTCGGTTACCTGCTGTTTGACCGGCTTCTTTCCCTGTATTCATTTTACAGTAAAACAAAACCGGCAAGGGTGCTTCTAACTCGAAGCCCAGGCTTTGAATATGTATATGATTCAACCCGTACATTTCAATGTGTAGATACAGATAATCTCAGCATTTACATGCTAAATGTTCTTTTTGCCCAAAATCACAGCAAAAAGATCGTTAAAGGTGAGGGATTAATCGAAGAACAACTTAAAGAAGGCCGGCATGAAATTATTTTTGATCAAAAATATCAATGTGGGCACTTTCACCACAGCCAAAATCTTATTCCTTTAAAAACCCCTTTGAATGAGCAGTGGTGGTCTCTGGCAAATTCCGATTATAAATCCGAACTGGCATCAAGCTGTGGTTGTGAAAGTGACCACCATGGGAGCTGATCTTTAAAATCTATAGTTAGTCATAAATCTTTTCATCAAGAGCATCTGCTTCCAGTGCGTCCCC
>JAPVVG010000250.1 GCA_028571455.1 Desulfobacteraceae bacterium
CGCAGTTTATCTATTACGTCAAATACGGGGCGAAAACCTTAATAACATAGGTGAACTGTTTAATATCAAAGCATACAGCACAGTAAGCAGCATATTACGAAGAGTTTCGAGGCTTAAAAAATATGACAGAAAAATTAAAAGCCAGATAGGGAAAATACAAGACAGCATTAATAAGGGTCAAAGGCAGACTTGACCCCTTTTCTTTACAAACCATATTTGGAAGGAAAGAATATAGAGCGCTATCATTTTGCTCAATATGGCTGGCTTAGTTATCACCCAAAAGAACACTATAATCCGATGTTCGCAGAACTTTTTGAAAACCCGAAGCTGGTTACAATCAATGTGGTTAAAGATGAGTTACGTTTTGCCTTTGACAACAAAAGCTTTTATAACAGCCATACAGTGATCAACTGTGTGAAATGGCACTTTCTGGCAAATGCAAAACACATATCGATTAAAAGGGGAATTACAAAAAAGCGTATCACAAATAGCAGTAATTATGATTATAAATATCTTCTGGCAGTTTTAAACTCAAAATTGATTAGTTGGTATTTTATGTGTTTTTTATCAGAAAAACTACATTTTTATCCAAATGATGTTAAAAGTATGCCTATTAAGACCATTTCTACTAAGGATCAGAATCCACTAACCAAACTTGTCGATCTCATCCTTGCCATCACTAAATCCGAAGACTACCTCCAAAACCCCAAAAAACAAGCAAAAGTAAAAACCCTTGAAGCCGAAATCGACCAGCTTGTTTACAAACTCTACGACCTCACTCCGGAAGAAATCAAAATCGTGGAAGGGGAAAATGAAAACGCTGATTGAGCAGATAAAAACCCAGGACAGTTATGCTCAGCTCAACTTAATCCCGGGAAGAATATTTTTAGACACAAACGCCCTGCAATATCTTCAGGATTTTGGCGAATATATCTTTGAGCATTACCGGAAAGTGGGGAATATTCTCAGACACGAAAAGGCAAAATCAAAAAAAGGAACTCGGCGTGCTCTCGGATATACTCAAGGAGTTTTCTGAGCAGAGGGAGCGGATGAACCGTAATTGTCCGCAACCTCCAAAGTGATAGGAACGCTAAGAAAGGAATCGAAGAAAGCGAGGCAGATTATAAGGTAGATCAGGAAGAACAGGCTGTTTGAAACCCTATTTGTGGAAATACTCAAGAGAAAACCAATGATCGAATTAGAAAGGATTTTTCACTTATCTTTTATCTCTACCCAAACTGGAGGGCCAATTCATGAAGCTCAAAAGGGTTCACATTAAAAATTATCGTTCCTGTAAAGACGTGCCTATCGAGATCGGTTCAATGCAGGCCCTTGTTGGGGCCAACAACGCCGGCAAGTCATCAATAATCAGAGCGTTAGATTTCCTATTCAATCCCTCCACCACCAAAGTTGACAAAGAGACATTCTGGAATTGCGATGTTGAACTGCAGATACGGGTTGAGGCTCTTTTCGACGAATTGTCTGACGCTGAAAAAGAGAACGAAAAATTAAAGCCGTTCCTTAGGCCGGACGACACTTTCCATATTGCACGATCAGCCACTTGGAAAATCGAGGAGCCAGAAGAAGAAGGTGCTCCACCGGACGATGGCAAGCCCGTCATTAGCCAGCATTTCTGCAAGCCGATGCCTAAATATGATTGGCTCCAGGACGGCAAAATAAACGTGAAAAATATTGATGAGTGGTGGAAAAACAAAGACAACTTGAAAGTCGGTGATGCTAACTTTCTTGATTATGTCGGAGCGGCAAAACCCAAAGTGGTGGTCTGGAAAGAAAAGGCAAAGGGATTCATTGAGAACCATCTTTCAGCTAATGATTTCATAGATGCCTGGAATGATAACCCTCAGGGCTATGCTGGTGTCCTGAAAGGGACTTTGCCTCATTTCATTTTTGTGCCAGCGGTAAGAGACATCACTGATGAAGCCAAGGTCACAAAGACCAATCCTTTCGGCAAGCTCCTCTATGCGGTTTTGGAGAGTGTTACTGCTCAGCAAAAGGCCGAGCTGGAAACCACGTTGGAGGGCCTTCAGAAGCGGCTTAACCGAATTGGTGGTGCTGACCGATTGGAAAGCATTGTGGAGGCAGAAAGGAAGCTGAACGAGGTCTTGAAGGAATACATGGCCTGTGATCTTGAGATTGAGTTTCAGGCCCCTTCAGTCGAGACGCTTCTAACGACGCCTCATCTGTTTGCGGATGATGGTTTCCGGAACATGGTTTCGAATAAAGGGCATGGACTTCAGCGGGCTATTATTTTTTCGATCTTGCGCTGTTATTCCGAGCTTGTGACCGGCGCAGGCGATAAGAAAAAGAAGCCTATGATTTTTGCCGTTGAGGAACCTGAATTATATATGCATCCACAGGCTCAACGAAACATTCGAAGGGTCTTCAGGGGGATAGCTGACAAGGGCGACCAGGTGATATTTTCCACTCATTCTTCGTTGCTTTTGGATGTTGCTTATTTTGATGAGGTCATACGTGTCGAGTCGATCCAGGAAAAAATTGATGAAAAAAGCACGGTCAGCAGCGTGGTTTGGCAATTACCTATGGAGGCTATGATCAAAGATCTGAAGGCCAGGCATGGTATAGACGCTACTGATGGTTCTATGCGGGAATTGTATTCCCATGCCTACCATCCTAACCGGAGCGAAGGTTTTTTTGCGAAAAGCATCATTCTTGTTGAAGGGGCGACGGAGCAATACGCTTTGCCTATCTATGCTGAAACGGCTGGCCACCCATTAGACTCTTTGAATATAAGCGTAGTCGATTCCGGGGGAAAAGGAACTATGGACAGGCTCTACCGGATCTTCAATGAGTTGGGCATACCGTGCTTCATGCTTTTCGATTATGACAAAGACAATGATGATAAGAATATTGTGGACAAATCGAAGGAACTGCTTGAACTGCTGGGCGAAGATACCGATCCTCCAGATAAGATATCAATTGGTGTTAACGTGGCTTGTTTTCCGAATAAATGGGAAACGGATCTTGCAGCCGAAATACCGGATGTTGAGAAGCTGACAGCTGACGCAAGGAAGGCAATGGGGTTACATGGTGATTCTGGGAAGCCTTTGATTGCGAGGTACATCGCTAAGAAGCTTACATCACAGGAACCGCCAATAGTCCCTGATTCGATCCGGTCTATTCTTGAGAAAGCGGTTGTTGTGAAATGGGGAAAATGCTGTTTGTGTGAACTTCCGCAAGGAGGACAAGAATAAGCATATGGCAGAGAAACGTACCCGTAGAGATACAAAGGTAGAATCCGAAGGTGCTGAGTTTCTTGTGCTTGGCCGTTTGCTCATGGGTTATGTGTTTATTAACTAAAGGATGATAGCAATGTAAAAACTTGGATGGGACAACTCAGGTACGATAAGTTCAAAGAATTATACTTGCGGGTGCTGCGGAACTTCCATAGCAACTCAAAAAGGATGGAATGCTGATGGGGAATCAAGTCTGCTTTTGACTTTTGAAAGACTGAACCAAGGGTTATGACTCCTTTCTCCAGATAAAGAAGTGAGTTTTTGCTACACAACCGCAGCATTTACTATATCTCCTGAACCCTGGGCTTCGTTATGTTGCCTGCCTGTCTGCGCACCCGCACGCAGACAGGTGCTAACTCACCCGGAAACTTGGTCTTGTATGCTGTTTCTGTTCGTCGGTTCATAGCTTTGCACTCCGGCTTCCTTCAAACGGTCTCTCACGATTCCGCTCTTGCCTTCGGCTAATACTCCTGTTAATGTGTTTAACATAACACATTAACAGGGTTCACGTATAGGGGACTTTCACCCCATAAGTTCACGCCCATGCCGGGCGTACACAAGACGCTCCAGCGGACTCCGTAAACGTCGCCGCTGAGCTTTTCGCTTTTTTAACAAAATGGGAACATCCAAATACAATCTTGAGCAATTGGGCTGGTTTAATTTCGAGCAACTTGTCCGCACCCTTTTGCGGCAAGTAATCGGCAATGGCATTTCTACATTCAGCGGTTCTGTTGATCAGGGACGAGACGCAACATTTCGCGGCGAAGCCAGTTCCTTTCCCAGCGACGCAGATCGTTGGAAGGGCTCCTGGATATTTCAGGTTAAACATCGCGCTTACAGCACACGAGGAGCAAACACAGTACGAAAAGAACTAAAGCGGACACTCCCCACTGAGATGGTGGGTATAATCCGCAAGCATGGGCACGTTTGTGATAACTACATCGCTATCACTAATTGTCCCCTGACTGCGCAGGATAAAGACGAAATCAAGCAACTTATTAAGTTGTCGGCTGAGGATTTGACCGGGAGTGCCGTCTTGGGCGAATCGGACTTACAGGAGTTACTTGATTGTCACCCGAGAGTCGTATCAGCATTCCCGCAAATTCTTGGTCTCAGCCAACTTCGTGAACTCGTCGAATGGGGTTTGCATCGCCGCTCTATTGAATATCTCCTAGCCGCACAATCTGACATCGCAACCTTTGTAAGAAAGGGGTCAAGTCTGCCTTTGACCCTTGCTCAAAATTATTAATAAGAAAGGGGTCAAGTCTGCCTTTGACCCTTGCTCAAAATTATTAAGGGTCAAAGGCAGACCCCTTTTCCTTTTTTGTTTTTTTCTGAAGGCCATCTGCAAAGGCAGATACTATCCGAGAACAGTAGCAGGAATGGGTACTTATGAATGATCGGGATATCTTTTATGACACGGCCAAGTTATCACGCCCTGAGCAGGAGATCGTGCTGCGGAAGGCGCA
>JAPVVG010000251.1 GCA_028571455.1 Desulfobacteraceae bacterium
CGCAAACCCAGGTTAATCCCGCCTCCTGATATTCAGGATTTAAAAGTATTGGTTGTTGACGATTGCCCTGACAGCAGAACTATCATGCAAAAGATACTGGAGTCTTTTGGTTTCAGGCCGGAATCGGTCTCATCAGGCAAGCAAGGGCTGAGCATACTGAAAAACAACCTAACAGACAAGGAACCGTTTGAGCTGGTGATCATTGATTGGCGCATGCCAAAGATGGATGGAATTGAGGCTTCAAGAATAATCAGGGATGATTTGAAGCTGACTATTCCGATAATTCTGATGGCAGCCTTTGGAAGAGAAGCCGAAAAGTTAGAGGTCCAAAAAGCGGGGATCAACATGTTTCTGACTAAACCCATATTCCAATCAACCCTTTTTAATGCTATAATAAATATATTTGGAAAGGAATCAAAGGAAGCAAGACCCGGCAAAGAAATTACAACCAAGGCATCTATATCCAAAAAGCGCCTGAAAGGGGTTAGGGTTCAACAGCTTGCCGATGCCCTTGAACTCGCGGATCCTGAAGAGATTAATATTCATTTTAAAGCTGTGAAGGAACATCTGGACTTCTCAACATTCCAGAAGCTTGAAAATCAAATAAATAATTATGACTATGACAGGGCTTTGAAAACACTTAAAGGAATTGAGGAATTGAGGAATTGAGGACAGGTCACAACCATGAAAAAAGCTAAGCCTTTAGTTTTGATAGTCGATGATAATTCCGTCAATATCGACCTGCTGGTGAATACATTGAAAAAAGACTACCGGCTTGGCATAGCCAAAAACGGAACAACAGCTCTTGAATATACAGACAAACACCTGCCTGACCTAATCCTCCTGGACATCATGATGCCCGGCATGAATGGATATGAAGTGTGTACCCGCTTGAAAGCCGTTACCAGGACAAGGGATATCCCTGTGATTTTTATCACCGCTATGAGTGAAGCAGGGCATAAAACACGAGGATTTGAAGTGGGGGCTCTGGATTATATCACCAAACCGTTTCATGCCGCTGAAGTAAAAGCAAGGGTCAAAACGCATCTGGCCCTCAAAGAGGCACATGATTATGATATTTATATTGCTTCCAAAATTCAAAAGACGCTTTTATTAGGCAGCCCACCCAGAGATATTCCCGGAATACAGATTTCTCAACTTACCATTGCCTCACAGAAAGTAGATGGCGATTTTTATGATTTCTTTAAACACAGCAACCTGTGTTTTGACATCGTGGTTGGAGATGTTATGGGCAAGGGAGTCCCTGCGGCTCTTCTGGGGGCAGCCATGAAGAGCCATTTTTTGCGTGTTCTGAATGAACAGCTCCGTTTGTCCGGTAAAAAGGAATTGCCTGAGCCGGCTAAAATTATCTCGTCTGTGCATTCAGGCATGATTGATCAATTAGAGGATCTCGAAACATTTGTTACCCTGTGCTACGCTCGCTTCGATATGTCTAAATATATATTCAGCTTTGTTGATTGCGGGCATATGAGGACTATTCATTTTCATGATGATTTAAACACCTGCAGTCTGCTCCGGGGGGTAAACATGCCGCTTGGTTTTCCGGAGAAGGAACCCTTCAGGCAGATTTCCGTTCAGTTCAAACCAGGAGACCTTTTTGTGTTTTATTCGGACGGCTTGACAGAATCAAAAAAGGTTAACGGCAGTTTGTATGGCGAGAAACGCCTGGTAGATTTTATACAGGCAAACGCAAGAGTTGAACCTGAAAATCTTATAAAAAGTATCTGGAATGATGTCACCGCATTTTCACATTCTGAAACTTTTGATGATGATGTTACCTGCGTTCTGATAAAAATTGATAAAGAACCTTTAAGCACGGTTTTTCCGGATGAAGGTAGGCTTGAAATAATGAGCGATCTGAAAGAGCTGGGGCGGGTTCGGTCATTTATCCGCGAATTTTGCGCCAAAATAGATGATTCCGTGCTTGATGATAAACGATTAAATCTGATAGAATTAGCTGCTACCGAGGTTATGGCCAATATAATTAAACATGCATATAATAAACGCAGCGGTGAACCGATTCAAATAAATGCCAGAATGTCGGCTGATGAGGTTGTTTTTGAGTTTTTTGACTGGGGCCAAGGATTTGACCCGGAGTCGGTTCCTGAGCCGGTATTTGACGGATCACATGATGAAGGATTCGGCCTTCATATTATTACCCATTTCGTGGATGAAGTAATATATTCACACGGAGATGGGGGGAGAAACTGCGCCTGTTTGAAAATTAAGTTAACCGGAGGTAATTGATATGGAATTAAGCACGGAAAAAATTGGTGATGTTACTGTTGTATCTGTGCTAACAGAGGTTCTGGATGCCAGCAATACTGAAGAATTCAAGACAGGCTTTGCTTCTATATTAAATGAAAGCAACAAGTTAGTATTTGAAATGAGTCACGTTAAGCTTATTGACAGCTCCGGATGCGGCACACTCCTATATTGTCAGAAACAGTTAAACAAACTAAACGGCGCCCTTAAACTGTGTGGGGTGCAGGAAACGGTCCGCACACTGTTTGAGCTTATCCGGATAGATAGAGTAATTGATATCTTTGATTCAAAAGAAGAAGCTCTAAAGGCGTTTTAAGATCCGTAATAATTAATTAAAAGCTGCTCAATCTTTTCTTCGAGCATTTCATATGAAAGATAACGCCATCCAAGCATATAGTTGTGTTCAACCATTTGAGCGAGTCGCTCAGGGTTTTTTATGAGGTTTTTTATTTTATTTATAGTATCTTTTGTTATGTAGTTGTCAAAAGAGATAACATCGAATCCCTTTGGTTCGATGTCTGCCACAAAAATTGAATACCTGTTAATAACTATAGGCTTTCTAAAATAGATCGATTCAACAAAGGCATTACCATAGCCTTCATATACAGACGGATAAGTTATCAAATCTGCATGTTGATAAACATCCCATAACGTATAAATCTTTCTGCCGTTTTCGTCAAAACCCCTTTTTAACCCGATCCTGTCGGATATTATTTTAAGGTCAACATTTATCAATTTCACGAACTCTTCAATGCGTATTAAATAGTCTTTTCCTTCATCTCCGGCTTTGTGAGTTATCACAAGCGAAGCCTTTGGGTGATCAAGCCTTTTTACAAGTTCTGCAGCGGTTTCTATCCCTTTTCTTGAAACAACCCTTGTTGGCTGAAGCACCAGGAGAGAGTCTTCATCAAGGCCGATTTCTTTTTTTAAATCACGATTATAATCGTCTATTTCTGGGGGAAGAACTTTAAAGTCGACAACATTTGGAATTAATGTCCAGCTTGCTCCTGTAAAACAGCCAAACTTTTGTCCCGCTATAGAATTAATTACCACATGTTGTATCTTTGGATGAACCGGTGGAAATGCGGCTCTTAAGTAGTCTGTAGAAATCGGGTTGTAGAATCTTTCCCTTTCCCAGAAAAAGTCATGATGATGAGCTATTGTGGGTATTTCTGTTTCAATTATAAATTCTGTTATCGCAAGACCGAGCGGAATATTCACAGGAATCGCCAGGGCATTTTCTACAACCAGGATGTCGAACCCAAAATTTGAATGAAATTTCGCAATCTCAATTTTCAGCTCTTCTTTAAGCTGTTGAACTTTTCTGCTGATTTCAGGGGTGCGTTTTTTTTTTACGAAAATAGCCTGTTGCACTTCCACGATCTCTTCGTGATTAAAAAATGCCTTAGGCGCAAGATGAGAGATTGATGGATCGGTGTCAAGCATTCCTGCCATAAAATATACAGGACAGCCTTTAGAGGTAAGCATCTCAACCCATTTTTTCGTTTCAAGCGAAACCCCGTCTAATCCAGCAAATCTTGTGGAAATAAAACCGAATGAAGGTTTTTTGCGATCCCAAATGTTCATAATGAGTTCTTTAAGCTATGAATAATAGAAACAGATTAGGATTTATTTCCTTCGTCAATTTTTTCGGTCTTTTTTTCCTCGTTCTCTGATGAGGCGCCCTTGAAGTTCTTTATGGCCTTGCCCACACCTGCTCCAATCTCAGGAAGTTTACCGGCTCCAAAAATTATCAGAATGATAACGAGAATAATGATTAGTTCCGGCATGCCGATTCCAAACATATAATCCTCCTATTTGTCTTGTCTAATTGTGTTATTGCTTATTGCAAAAACGCTGAAAAACACGTAATAGTTAAGCCACAAAGTCACTAAAATTCTAATCCGCCAACGGGCTCTGGCGGATATTTCTTATGCACAGTAAAAAGCAATATCTGTAAACTTTTTTGGGAATGAATTCTTCTTTTCATATAAGGTTTTGAAAAATATGTTTTTCCTTTGTGTCTTGGTGTCTTTGTGGCTGAACTGTTACAAAAACACATTAGATGCTAAACAGCGGTCGATATTGTTTCATTACTTATAAAAATATAACACCGACTTGTTTACATGTCAATCATTTACAGTCATCATGCCAGCTTTACCACATGCCAGCTTTACCATTGATCTGTGAATATTATTTGTGTATAATAAATATGTTAATATTATTGAGATTGAGACCTTTAAAATAGGAGAAAGCAATGATTATTGTCAAAGATATCATGACCACCGATCTGATTACCTTTACCCCGGATATGGATATTTCCAGGGCAGCCAAAGTCCTTTTTGATAACCGGATTAACGGCGCACCGGTAGTGGACGATAACGGCGAGCTGGTGGGCATCCTATGCCAAAGCGATCTTATTACCCAGCAGAAAAAGTTGCCGATCCCCACTATTTTTACTTTCCTCGACGGTCTCATCCGGCTGTCATCTATGAAACAGATCGAAAAGCAGGTCCGTAAAATTGCCGCCCTTACGGTCTCGGATGCCATGACGCCTAAGCCGGTCACAGTCCGGCCGGACACCGGACTCGAAACTGTTGCGGCTCTGATGGTGGACAGTAATTTTCATACCCTGCCCGTGGTCGAAGACTCCCGCCTTGTGGGAATCATCGGCAAGGAGGATGTTCTTCGCACCCTTATACCTGATGCTGAAAACCACTGAAACCTTTGCAAAACGCCCCCTTTTTCCTCCGCCAGAGTGCTTTGGCGGATCAGGCTTAAGTATAATTTTTTAATTATGAATAAAAAAACCGTTTTTAATTGAGAATTCAACATTGAAAATTAACAATTCTCTATGTATCCCTCCGGTTGAACCAAGGTTATATTGAGACATATAGGTTGCTGAATATAAGCAGCTTAATCAAAGCAGGATTTATTGCTTATTCCAAGCAAAAAAAAAGCTTTTTTTCTATGGGAAAACAACCAAAAATCCCCCTTTTTTAAAGGGGGATTTAGGGGGATTTCGTGGCAGAGAAAGTTTGAGATAATGAGTCTGTAAATTTCTGGTAAATTGATTGTTTTTAACTCACAATTTAGTTATATTTGTAATACACTGCTTTTAAGAAAGGTGGATCGAAAAAAACCAGTTATTTATCTTTATTAAACTTTTCTTGAAGCTTTAACAGCGATTCTTGCAATGGCGGCCGCAATAACTTTTTATGTATGGGAGATATATTTTTTTCCTCAGCAAGAAATAGACAATTGACAATATCATCAATCATCTTGACATCAAGACTCCCTTCAACAGTTATTTCTTTCTTATTATCTATATCGTATGGATGAATCGCATATATTTCATAAAGCTGCACCCATGTATCTTTTTTAAAAAATGTTTTTCCGGCAGGTATAAAGTACAGACTTCGATCTTTAATACAGCCAGGTGTTGAAAGTTTGTTCTTTTTTTGAGAGGTGGCTTTTATAAAAAGGTAGGGTTCCTTTTTACACGGGGTGTTTAATAATACAAGATACTTTTTTCCAGTAAAGCCGTTATGAAATACTAAGCTGCTGTGATGATAGATAGCTCCACGTGTCTGCAATTAGTCAGCTCCGAACAATTGATATACTTCTGATATTTCCTCCACTCTTTCTTTGGCTTCATCATATGATAAACTTACTATTTCGTTATCAATAGAAAGCATATAATCTATTTTTTGGAATTCTCCCTTTTCTTTTAGGGTTCTGTCCCATGGCTCATTTTTTAAATGAGTAGATTCAACCATATCATCGGCTTTCGCATCACGAAATATAAAGGATATATCTTTTAAAAGTTTCATTTCTCTTTTAGAGAAATATTTATCATCAAATTTCTTTTTTGGCCTGATTTGCTGAAATTTTTCTGCCGGAAGTTCGTTTATAGTATCTTTCATATCTGGTCTCATATTGCCTGAGAGCTCATCAAACAAAACTTTTGGCACCGGTCCCATCTCCCAGGCAAAATAATCAAGGCCTGTAACGGACATGCCTGCCTGTTTAAAATGGCAAAAGTCCAGAAAATAAAGAAGTTTCAATAACTTGGTTTTGCCGCAATATTTTGTATTTTTGGCAAAATATATTATTGCATTTATCAGTTTTTCTCTATGGTGAGTAATAATCATATAAATATATATCGGCCAGCATGAAATAAAAGTCAAGTGCTATCAAACAGAATAATTGAAGAACCCCGCAGTCCCGCTACAGCGGGACGGGGAATGCGCTCGCTGTTGCAGTTCAAAAAGCGGTCTCTGGTGGAAAATTTGTAGTTTGACCCTTCATGGCGTGCATGATATTGAAATTGTATAATTAAAATTCCCAAGTGCGATGCCTTCTGGATGGACGTTACTTAATACGACAGGAAAGAGTCAGATGATTACCGACACAACCTTTTTCACAAACGAACCAGGCTACACATTACTTGATCGATTTAAAAAGACCCTGAAGCACGTCCAAAAAAGAAAAAAGGCTCTGGAACAGAAACTTCACAAAAATCCTCGACAAATTAGACAAATACTGAACTATACGGCTATTGGCGGTGAAAAAATCGCAAAAGAAAATCAATATTTACTTCTTGACGATATAAACTTATAAACTGAGGAACGTCCCATAGATTCCCCTGATAAGGTCCCAGGGAGGCTGGTCAGCGGTCAATGCCATGCGCCGGCAACGCACTGTTTCATATATTCACAGAATCTGTAAAAAAGAGAACATCAGTGTCGAGGCGTTGAAATCAGGGAGTCGACGCCAGAAAATTCCTGCGATTAGATCTCAACTAGCAAGGAAACTTGTTGAAGAATGGGGCGTTTCGCTGACTGAAGCCGGCCGTCATCTTGGAGTGTCGCCTTCTGCAATTGCTAAAACGCTTTATCGGTTAAATAGCCATAAGTCTAATTAGTCGAGGGCGTCCCCAACGTCCCCTCACCCACTGGATAACATTAACCAATTTCATGGGATTTCTCCCAATTCCAAGGTTTCGGATTTATCTTGGCACGTGCAAGAAATTGTTCGGATTTTCCTATAAATTCATTATGAAAAGGCCGTTTTCAACCTCTTTTTTGGATTCCAAAACTTAACTTTGTCAGGTTCGAATTTAGCCGGTTCGTATGGATAGTAATTTTTTGCATGGCCTTTCAACCATTCAACATATTCTGTATATTCAGGGTGCTTGGGATTATCTAATATTTCTATCATCCTATAATAGCCTGGTACACCTCCACAATCTTCAGGTGGACATGCTCGTTCACCTTGAATGCATGTTGGATACTTAACACCCTTTTCTTTTAGTAAGATCCCTTCGAGTAAAATATAATGTGACCAACTATCACCGAAATCATAATCGTAGATTGCTAAATGCCCTGGTTCGATGAAAAAATCTGTTATTGGAACCTCCCAACCTGGGAGAACCTTACGATCATCGAAATCATCATCTGGAATGCCAATTTCTGTGTTCTTTCTATGATGTGGCATTTTGAGGCGGAAAGCATGAAGATGATAATCAAGCCAACCCATCGAATCCTGTATTGCAACATGAAGATCCCAAAAATTGTACTTTGAAGGCACTTGAATTACTCTCCAAATGGTTGGCTCAATTTCTGCTAATTCTATTTTAAACTGGTATATAATATTTTGCTTTGCCATCTTTCCTCCCTCCGAACCATTGATTGACAGGCCAATTTGTCTTGATATAACAATATTGAGGGTGTTTTTGGGCAGATTTGCCTTACTCTATTATCTTCAATTTTGTTACTATTTTTAACAAACAAGAATACAATATGTCAACGCCTGAAAATACTGGATAAGGTTTCCTTCGCTGCTCTGGCAGCCTTAAATTCTTCTTAACACTCCAATGCTGCTGCACCCCCGCACCAAGGCATATCCCCCGATGTTAAAAAACCCGCTGGCAAAATCAACTGGCCCCTGGTTTCCAATAGCTCATAAAACCAGACAAAATATATGTCTGCGATCTCCGAAAAAGACCAAAAATAAAACAAGAAGCGCATAATTTCATGGGCCCGCTGTACACGCAAGTCCCCTCGCTTGATTCAGCTCATTTGCTATTATTCATAAACAACTTTTGGAAGGATAAATAAATCGTATTCGTCTTCTACCTTAATGCACTCTTTGTGGCAAGTTTCCAGAACATCATCAATTGAAAGATTCTTTGGAATAGTTATTTCAAATGTAAAATCTTCATCCTCATAATTAGCAATCGGGCTTATCTTTATTCCTGAATAGATATGATGAAGGACATCCACAAATTTTGTGGTAGCTTCTGCCAGTGTCTTTTCAACCTGCATGGTTTCCGGCATTTCCTATACCCCTCCTTTTTCGTCGACAATATTTATTAC
>JAPVVG010000252.1 GCA_028571455.1 Desulfobacteraceae bacterium
ACAAAAAGCGCTGGACAGAGAGGGCCTTTCTGTCAATTTAAAAGATATTATTGCCGTACCCATCGAGGATAAACCCGGAGCTTTTGATAAACTGGTTCAATTGCTTGCCGGCAAAAATATCAACATTGAAAATTCTTACGGTTTTGTGCTGGAAAGCTGGAAAAAAGCTATAATTATACTTGATGTCCAAGAACTTGAAATGGCCAGGGAGATACTTGAAAAAGCCGGGTTTGAAATTTTAAGTGAAGAGGAAATGTCGGCTGTTGAGCCGTTTCATTATATGAAATATTGATTAATTACCTCATCAGTCCTGGAAGAAATGTTGCAATTTGTGGAAAAGGAATCAAAAGAAGTGTGCCTGCAATTAATGCGATAAGAAACGGCACAATTCCCTTGAATATAACATGAAGCGGCACGTCTCTTGCCACTCCGCTTACTACATAGACGTTGATTCCCACCGGAGGAGTTATTACACCGATTTGAGTTACCATAACAATTATCACGCCAAACCATAAAGGATCATAACCAAGTTGATTCACCACCGGATAGAAAATAGGAACGGTCAGCATTATCAAGGCAAGGGCATCGATAAAACACCCGCCTATCAGGTACACCAGTATAATTAAAAACATGATCGCATAGGGCGGCAATTGAAATTCTGATATCTGGTTTGCGATATCAAAAGGAATTCTCGTTATTGCCAGGAAATGCCCGAAAATTGTAGCGCCTGCAACAATAACGAGAATCATACAGGTAATTCTCGTTGTTTCGAAAACAGAGGTAACAAAACCTTGCAAAGTTAAGTTACGTCTGACAACGGCAAGAATTAGAGTGCCGAAAGCACCGATGGCTCCTGCTTCTGTCGGAGTAAAAAATCCCGCAAAAAGTCCTCCCATAACCAGCAGAAACAATAGAAGGGTTTCAATTAGACCTGAAAGCGAGGCCATTTTCTCCTTAAACCCGGTTTTGGGACTTTTTGGCGCCAGATCCGGTTTGATGCGTACCCATATAACAATAGATATGATAAACAGGAGGCTCAGGACTAGACCCGGCATTAAACCAGCCACAAAAAGCTTGCCGATGGATTGTTCGGTCATGATTCCATATACGATAAAAATAACGCTCGGCGGGATAAGGATGCCAAGGCTTCCACCTGCCGCAACTACTCCGGTAGCCAGCATTGGTTTATAGTTGTATCTTTTCATTTCCGGGAGGGTCGCAGCCGCCATAGTAGCCGCTGTTGCATTTGTAGAACCACAAATTGCGGCAAAGCAGGCACATGCCCCTATTGTGGCGATGGCCAGTCCTCCGGGCAGGTGGCCGATAAACTTGTTTGCCGTGTCAAAAAGCCTGGAGCTTATGCCTGCATGAAAGGAAATTTGCCCCATTAGCACAAATAAAGGAATAACTGTCAGATTGTAAGACCCGAAAACGGAAAAAATATCTTTGGCGATTAAATTTAGCGATGCATCAAAGGAGATGAGATAACCAAAGCCTACAAAACCTATTAGGGCCATGAGAAAGCCGACAGGCATTCTTGAAAATATCAGTAGCAAAAGGGCGGCAATACCGATGAGACCTGCAGTAGTTGGGCTCACTTTGTCGCCACCCTGCTTACAGATTTTAAAAAATCATTTAATAATATTAGGGAAAGAAGCCCACAGCCGATAGATATCCCAAAAACGTAAGGATATATGGGCATTTGCAGAGTCATAGACACCTCGCCGTTTTGCTTAAGGTCAGAAGCCAGTAATATAGTTTGCCAGGTTAAAAGCCCAAAAAGGAAAAGGCAGAGGAAGTCGTTGATAGCGCTGATGAAAAGCCGGACCTTTTTAGGGAATTTTTGAAAAAGAAACTCAACAGCAATATGTCCTCTTTCAACTGAAGTATAGGCTAATGAAAAGGATATAGCGATAGCTCCAAGCAGTCCGACAATTTCATATGTTCCTGGAATAGGATGACGAAAAAGACGGAGAATGACATCCGCAGATGTCAGCAGCATCATGGCTACAATGGCTCCGGCAGCAACCCAGTTAAATCTGTTTGCCAGTAAAACTATTAATTTTTCAAAACGAAACATAAGATATCACATAACCGTTCACAGTTCAAGGTTCACAGTTGATTGCTCTCTAACCCTGACCTCTGACTTCCGACCTCTGACTTCCGACTTCTGACTTCCGACCTCTGACCTCCGACCTCTGACCTCCGACCTCTGACCTCCGACCTCCGAACCATTACTTATATACTTTACTGTATTCTGCAATCAGTTTTTTAACTTCCGCCACTGCTTTGTCTCCGGGGAGGTTCTTTTTTTTGACCGCTTTTATGTAGTCATCGACAACCGATTTCACGGCATTGACCCATCTGTTGTTTTCTTTCTCAGAAAGCGGAATAATCTCATTGCCAAGGCTCAGCGTGAAATCATGCCCTTCAGCATCCCCCTTATCCCAGACTTCTCCATGAACATCGACCCATTCTTTGCTTATCTCTTCAATGATTTTTTTAATATCTTTCGGCAGGCTGTTCCATTTATCAAGGTTCATAACTACAAACATGGCTGTAGTGTATCCAACTCCGGTGCATTCTGTAGTGTATTTGACAACTTCTGCCTGTTTCCACCCCTTAAGGGTTTCTATGGGAGAAAAGGTGCCTTCAACTACCCCTTTTTGCAAAGCTTCATATGTTGCGCCCTGCGGCATCGCCACCGGCACACCGCCGAGAGCCTTCACAACCTTTGCGCTTAGGCCGGTAGACCGTATCTTCATCCCCTTTATATCTTCCAGTTTTCTGACAGGTTTTTTTGTGTGAAGAAGGCCGGGGCCGTGGGCATGAATATAAAGCACCTTAACATCGCCGAGTTCTTCCGGCTTCATCCGGTTATAAAATTCAGTGGCCACATGGGTTGCCACCTGACCATTTGGATAGCCATTGGGCAGATCAACAGCTTCCATTAAAGGGAAACGGCCCCTGGTATAGGCAAAGCAGGACATTCCAATATCCGATATTCCCTTTACAACCCCGTCATAACACTGGTTTGCCTTTGTCAAGGTGCCTCCTGGATAGACATGAATTTTTACCCTTCCGTCAGTGCGCTTTTCCACCTCATTTGCCCATGACATGCCGGCTTTACATTGGCCGTGAGCAGAGGGGAAGAAAATGCTGTAATTAAGACTCACGGTTTTTGACTGTGCATGAACAACATCAGCATAAATAAAGGAAGCGGTTAAAAAAGATACAATTAAAATGGCCATAAATAAATTTTTTTTCATTTTTTCCTCCGTCATTAATATGTTCAGTGGTTGTTTTTTCTTCCATATCCTTTCACTTGAACCCCTGATTCCTTGACCCCATAAGCGCTAAGTTAAAAATTAATCCGCCAGAGCGCTTTGGCGGATTAATTGTGAATAATTAACCCCTTAACCCCTTCAATCCTTGTATTATTATCTGAATTTTGCACGTAATTGAACTGCAACAGCGAGCGCTAACCCCGCAGCTTGCTGCGGGGTTAGCGAGCGAATCAAAAAATTGACAGAATTCCTTACAGTCGAAGATTCCCTGCAGCTTGTTGCAGGGAATCTTCAATAAAAAAGTAGAGAAACCATCTGGGAATCCTGTTATAATGTGGTTTGACAAAATAAAACCTATAAAATAGGAGATACCCAGATGGTAAAATAACAAAAAAAGAATAACAGAAAAAAGCGGTTAAGTAAAGGTTTTACAGCAAACAGCGCAAAGGCCGGAAAAATCAATGCTTCAATGGAAAAGGAGAAACCATTGTCCAAAAAAAATAATCGTTTTTCACATTGATGTGGTTTCCGGCATGGCCTGTTCGGGGAACATGCCGCCCTACATTAGGGACAGCTACTTTGGTGGATTCGTCGCTCACGCTCCTTAATCCACCCTACAATTTACAAAATGCAAAAGAGAAGTTTGCAGGGTGGATTAAGCGAAGCGAATCCACCGGCATTGTAGGCATTGTAGGTTGGGTTGAGGAACGAAACCCAACAAAAGCCCTGGATTCAGGTTATAAAAAGCACATAAAACAGATCGAGTTTACCAATTCCGGCAAAAAGGCGTGCATCCGGAAAAGGTTTGCAAGCAATAGTGAATCCAGTATGCGTACCAACGTTTTGAGCATGGGAACGAGGGACGAGGGAACGCATACGGATTGTAGGGGCCGATCCCCCATCGGCCTGTGGTTTCCGGCCCATTCGGGGAATGGGCACTACAGGTGGATAGTGAATTGTAGGGGCCGAACTGCCAGATAAATGGCTATGCAGCATTTGCATGTAATATGAAACGCAGATGGAGTCTGGGAACAAGGCACACACTGGCAAGTTGACCTTTTTAGGAAATGAACAAACCAAAATGGTATCTTGCATATTGACACCAGTCCGGTATAATAATTAAACCTAACGTGAGCGATTTTTTGCGAAGAAATGTGCCAAGATCTTGATACAGTCACGCCTATGCGTGACGAAAAGCGTAGGCATACCAATGGATATGTTGAGACTTTTCGCAAGTCTTTGATGCGCAAGAGATTGGTGCAGGTCGAGTAAAAAATTGCTCAATTTAGGTTAAAGGAGGTATGGTGATGACTTTACAAGAGATCATAGCTGACATTTATGCTCTCAGTGAAGATTTGGAAGCTTATGAGCGAAAGTATGGTGTGCTTTCAGAGACGTTCTACGAATCGTACATAAGCGGTGAAGAGCCAGCAGATAATATTTGGGTACTGGACTGGGCCGATTGGGCTGGGGCATATAAAACCTTGCTTCGTCGTCAGGAACAATATCATTGCGCGATTCAGGCCTTGCGGGAACGCTCAGAGACGTTGGCAGGTATCATTGAAAGGACAGCTCGGCATGAACCCATTCCTGTCGCTTCGTAACTATGAGGAGTTTGTTTACACCCTCAAGCAACGGTTTCCTTCGGTTCAAGGGTCAACCTTAACTGTTATACCACGTGGTAAACGCATGGCAATTGTACAAGGAGAGATTGCTTTCGCACGAGGGTATCGAATTACGCTCAAAGAGCGCCTGTCATTTGACGAAGGGCCGGTTGTTAACACCCACCCTCATCACAAACACATTTTCCCTGATATTAAGCATCATCGCCTCCCTGCGCCCGATATGAGTTTCACCCAACCTAATTTACCGGCTCTTATTCGAGAAATCGAGGAATTGCTAAAGGAATGAATCAGATGGCAGCCACTACTTGGCAGCAAGACTCTTATAGTTATCGCCAGGGATATGAATCCAGGCGAAAGGAGACGGTATGGAAAAAAGTGAAAATATAAAAGATATGTCCATATATGAGGCGTCTGATTTTTGGGATGAACATGACTTTGGAGAATTTGATGATGTTCGAGAAGAAAGAACAAACCATCTGACAACGTCTTTTTTGGGAACATCTTATCAGAGATGATCAAGATTTAATTCAACATGTAGAATGCATTCATTACAATCCAGTAAAACACGGATTGGTAAGAGCGCCAAAGGATTGGAAATATTCGAGTCTTCACCAATATGTGCGTGAAGGTTTGTATGACGCGGAATGTGGAGCGGGTGTTAATCGGTCTGGAGAATATGTTTCATGAGTGACAACATGAATGTCAGGAATTCTGAGGTTATGT
>JAPVVG010000253.1 GCA_028571455.1 Desulfobacteraceae bacterium
CAAACATGATGTTATTTCTTATGGCTCTACCGGTATTTTCGGGTTGGTCGGAGCCAAGAAAGCAAAGATACTGGTTAATGCTCCCGAGTCTTTGCGCGAGATTAAGCCGGAAACAGTCGGCAAAAAGCAGCCGAATAATATCGGTGATGGCGATAAGTTATTAACAGAATTACCTGTGCGTACGGCAAGAGCTTTGGATGATTTTAAACCAGACACATGTCTTGAGGATCCTGTTAGTTTTGGAAGAGATGTTTTGCAGCATATAATCGATTTCATTACTACTGATGCAACAATATCGATTGAGCGGGATGAAGCTAAAACATTGTTAAGGGTGAAGGGGGGCAACACCGGGCTTCTAATCGGCAAACACGGGCAGACGCTTGAGGCCATACAGTATCTGGTTGAAAAAATTATCAACAAGCATAGCGAGCAAAGAATACGCGTACAGGTAGATGTGGAAGGTTATCTGGAAAACAGACAGGCAAGCCTGAAAAAGCTGGTCGGACGGCTCGCTAAAAAGGCGAAGCAAACCGGGAAACCTGTGACAATAGGCCAAATGAATGCTTATGACAGGAGAGTTGTGCATCTTGCCTTAAAGGATAATAGCGGAGTTAGAACCAAGAGTATCGGCAACGGTTATATCAAGAAGCTGATGATATTTCCCAGAAAAAATTCTAGCAAAGAGAAAGCCTCTGGTTGAACCGCTTTCAGAATCGTAACAGTCCGGCCAGGCGCAAAGGCACAAGAAAAAGAAAATTGAGGGATTGCGAATTGAGGGATTGAGGAATTAAAAATAGCAATCCGCCGCAGGCGGATCAATTCCTAAATTCGCAATTCCTAAATTATAAATCATGAATTTTTAAAAGAATTATAGGGCTATGCATTTTGCTCCTGTGAATTTGCTATAACATATTGAATTACTGAAACTTTCGCTAGGTTTTTATGAGAAAAGTAGAAAATGTTAAAAAGCCTTTATATTCAAAGGAATAGCGGGTATGGGCAAGAGTCAAGTGCATACCCCTAAAGAATTATATTATAAGATGGATAGTTTCACCATTGCCGCTGTTGCGACACCAATAGGTCGAGGTGGTATCGGTATTATCAGAGTTTCCGGTGAAAAGGCCTTAAGGATAGCCGCAACTATTTTTAAAAGATCTCATTTTGCCTCTGATCACAATGCAGATACACGCGACCTTTTTTTTGCAAGCTTTAAATCCCATCGGCTATACCACGGATATGTTATTGATCCGGCAAACGGACAGCGGCTCGACGAGGTGCTTTTGGCAATTATGAAGGCGCCCCGTTCATATACCGGTGAGGATGTCGTAGAGATACAGGCTCATTCAGGGCCTGTTGTATTAAAGTCTATTCTGGAGCTGGTGTTAAAAAACGGCGCCAGGCTTGCCGAGCCCGGCGAGTTTACAAAGAGAGCATATATAAATGGCCGCATTGATCTTACACAGGCTGAGGCGGTAGTTGACGTTATCAATGCCAGGACAAATAAAGCGCTCGAAATCGCCACCACCCAGCTAAAGGGTGATATGCGAATGAGCGTTGAAACAATAAGGGAATCGCTGTCTGATATTTTTGCTGAAATAAATGCAGCCATAGATTTTCCGGATGATGTTACAGAGGTCGTTGGTATTGATAAAGCAATCAAAACGCTGCAGGACAGGGTCGTTGCAAGGTTAAAAGAGCTGATTGAGCGATATGAAAACGCCCATGTTTTAAGAGACGGTCTCAAACTGGTTGTTGTGGGCCGCCCAAACGTCGGGAAGTCAAGCCTTATGAATCGCCTGCTCCAAAAGGAGCGCGCTATTGTTGCTTCAATGCCCGGCACTACAAGAGACTTTATAGAAGAGCCGTTAAGCATCAGGGGCATTCCTGTGATTATCACAGACACCGCGGGCCTGCATGAAACAGATGATCCTGTTGAGGTTGTCGGCATACAAAAGACTTATGAGCATACCGACCTGTCTGATCTGGTTTTATTTATGCTTGATGCGAGCTGCCGGATAACAGAGGAGGATTATAAGATATATGAAAGGATCAGCGACAGGAAGCTGATAATCGTTATAAACAAGACGGATCTCGTAGATGATAAACACAGACTTAACATGCCGGATTCCTGGATCAATATTCCGCAAGTTAAAATATCGGCCCTTTATAACCAGGGGCTTGACAGGCTTAAAGATTTGATAGCAAAAATATCCCTTAGTGAACAGGGTTTCGACGCCGGACATTCAATCGTTCCAAATTTAAGGCACAAGATAGCTTTAGAGAGAAGTCTTCGGGCTGCATCATCGGCTGTTGAAGGAATGCGCATGCAAATACCCTTTGAGCTGATTTCCATCGATATTAAGGAAGCCATCGATTCGCTGGAAGAAATTACAGGCGTTATTGCCAGCGAAGACATGCTTGACAGGATTTTCAGCAGATTTTGTATCGGCAAATAATGTTTCACGTGAAACATTGCTAAAATTTAAAAAACTTAACTCAAGTTTCAACCCCTTTTTATTTAGTCCCGGCTTGTCCGGTTTGGGAGTATAATTATGGAAATAGATTTTTCACCTTTTTTTAAGAAATACGAAGAGCTGGTAGCAATGGCGGATACCGTTTTTGAGCGCGTAAAAAAAGAATACCCGGAATGTGTAACATGCAAACTGGAGTGCTGTGACTGTTGCTATGCTCTTTTCGATCTTAGTTTGATTGAAGGATTATATATAAATTATCACTTCAACAAAAAATTTAAAGGCAAAGAAAGGGACAGGCTTATTGATAAGTCAAACAGAGCGGATCGGGAGGCACACAGGATAAAGAAAAAGGCATACAGAGATCTTGAGGCAGGAAAAAAAGAGGATGACATATTAAGGGATATTGCAGAGAAACGGATCAGATGCCCGCTGCTAAATGAGCAGAATCTTTGCGATATGTATGAATACCGGCCCATAACATGCAGGCTGTACGGGATTCCAACCACTATTGGCGGATCAGGCCATACCTGTGGCAAATCCGGTTTTGTTGAGGGCAAGCAGTATCCTACGGTAAATCTGGATATACTCCAAAGAAATCTTTACAAAATATCTGCTGAACTTGTAAAAGAAATTAAATCCAGCTATGTGAAAATGGCGGACATGCTTGTGCCGTTATCCATGGCTCTTCTTACCAATTATAATGAAGAGTATTTTGGGTTAAAAACCGTCGAGAAAGACAGCCAAAAGGAGTAGAAAATGACAAATGTTTCCCCTGAAGAGGAGGAAAGGAGAAAAAAGTATATTTTTGATCACATGGCCCCGCGGCGTCAAAAGCATATCCTGAAAAAAGGGTATGAAGCATGGGATCCTTTTATCAAGCCAAAAGATCCGATAGATATGAGGACAGATGTGACAAAGCGTACAACGCAGACCCTGGTGAGCGAATTTCTGCATACATGCAGCGCAGAATCATATACCAACGAATTCGGAAGGGGGGCCTTTGAGATTTGCCATGGTATAATAAATAATGATGAAAAGTTTAGAGGAATGTTTGAGTTTGTGTGCTGGTATAGGGAACACTTGAAAAAGGAAGGAAAGCTTGAATGACCGGTGCGATTTAAATTTAATTAAACAGAAAGTGGCCGAAACTGTATTTGAATCAGCCAAACACCTGACTCAACTGGACATAGTAAAGGAATTAGCAAACAGGTATTTTTATCCCAAAAAACAGATAAAACAGGCGATCAACGCTCTGATCGCGGAACAAACCCTTGCATATACTTATAAGTATGGCCATAGTTTTCTGGAAAAATCCTTTAATAAGCCGGTGCGAATATCAAAACGGGTTGTCATTAAGCCGCCGGGCATTGCATACAGGTGTAAAGCCGGCGATTTGGTAATTGAGTTGCTGCAGGGAGTGTCATTTGGAAATGGTGAACATCCAACTACAAGGCTGGCAATCAGAGGCGTCGAATATGCATTGTCTTCAAGCAGACTTTTCAATGGCCGGCAAAATACATCTGCCCTTGATATCGGAACAGGTTCAGGGATTCTTGCAATTGCGGCAGTCCTGCTTGGCATAAACAGGGCAATCGGAATTGATATTGATCCTGTCGCAAGATCGGAAGCTAAAAAAAGTATTTTAATCAACAATCTATCCAAGAGGATTAGCATACACAACCGGTCGCTGGATGATATTAACCAGCAGTTTTCCCTGATAACTGCGAACTTGCGCTATCCTACCCTGAGCAAGCTATATTCCCGCTTAGACCATATTACAGAACATAAAGCAGTAGTCGTAATTTCAGGTCTTAAGACATCTGAAATGCCGGATGTTCAAAAACTCTATACACAGAGACTTTTTAGGCTGGAAAGAAGTGAGGTAGAGAAAGGATGGGGCGCAATGGTGTTTGAAAAAATAGTTTAAGGAGATATTAAGGCTGGTGGTTGGAAGCTGATATTTATAGCATTAACCATGTGATAGAATAATGTATTAAGTTTACGAAGCCCATAGTTACCAAATTTTCGCAACTGCATTAATTTGCGTGTGTTGCACTGAATCAGCTTATCAATAGTGGACATCCCGTTTTTCTATTATTTCAATGGCTTGGGTCATTTTAATAAGTTCTTCTGGTGAATAAACAGGAATTTTTGCGTACTTAAAACCAACGGCATCTCTCGTTACTATAGCTTGGGCGCTTGCATGGCGAGCAGATTCATATAAAACTGCATCCTCAAAATCTGTAAATTTTGAATTTATTGCTGCCTCCAATACAGCTCTGTTGACAGGTGCGATAGCAAAAATAGATAAAAGCTTCGATATCTCCTCTTCTGCTTGTTTTTTACCAACAACCTTGGTTGCAAGGTAGAAAATTGTTGTGACTGTCGTTGCCCCTAAAAAGCCAATGAACTCTCCTGCCTCAACACATGAAAATATAACAGAAGCAGGTGCAGAAAACGGTTTGCGGTCAAGCAAGACATCAAGAACAACGTTGGTATCAAATAAAATATTCATAAATATTTTTCTTCAAGGTATTTTTTATAATCGTCTTCTGACACCTTTCCTTTTTTAAGCGACCCCCTCAGAGAACGTGTTAGAGGAGAAATCTCTCTTTTCTTACCTGATAACTTCTTGTCAATGAGCGCAAAATAATCAGCAACAATTTTAGAAACAGATTTACCGGTTTTAGCTGAATATGACTTTGCGCTTTGAATTAAATCTTCATCAAGCCGTAATGTTAATTTAGAATTCATATAGCACCTCCAAATATAATGACGTATAAAATACATTGTATATGTACGCCACTAAAATAAGCTTGTCAAGTTTGGATAACCCCCAAACCTCGCAGTTAGCGCAGTTTGCCTTTTATTAATAGGCGTTTAATGATGAAGCATGATCCAATGGTCAAAAAGGAGATGCCATCATGCTTCATCATTATATCAACCAGTACAGGCATCTGATCGATTTTGTAGCCGACTATAAAGACCCCTCAATACATGTAAGAAAATCTCGTGTCTGGACGCTCAGACAATTTTACCACTTTTTGACACTCCACCAGCATGTGCCGAAAAACATTGCCCTCAAACTCCCATATCCGAAAA
>JAPVVG010000254.1 GCA_028571455.1 Desulfobacteraceae bacterium
CATCGGTCCGAGAAAATATGATGAATTTTACCCTCCGGTTATTGCAAAAAACAAGGGTAAATGGCTGTATCATGAAATACTTGAACCAGGCATACTGGTTCATGTCGCGGAATCAGGCGACAAGGTTTATACAATTAGATGCGGTGGATGTCGTCTCATGAGCGTAACCCATCTGCGCGAAATTAATGAAATCGCTGATAAATATTGTGACGGATACTTAAGGTTTACAACCAGAAACAATATCGAGTTCATGACAGATAAAGAAGAAAACGTAAAACCTATGAAGGAAGACCTTCTGAGCAGGAAGTTTGCCGGCGGGAGTTACAAATTTCCCATCGGCGGCACAGGAGCAAGTATTACAAACGTAGTGCACACCCAGGGCTGGATTCATTGCCATACCCCGGCTACCGACGCATCAGGGACTGTAAAGGCAACCCTGGATGTGCTTTTTGACCAGTTTACAGAGATGAAGCTTCCGGCAAAACTGCGTGTTTCCATGGCCTGCTGCCTTAATATGTGCGGCGCGGTCCATTGCTCTGATATCGCGATTCTGGGATATCACCGCAAACCGCCTATGATCGACCATGAATATATCGACAAGATGTGTGAGCTTCCTCTGGCCATTGCCGCATGTCCAACAGCGGCCATTAAACCGACCAAGATTACGCTTCCGAACGGAAAAGAGGTAAAGACTGTTTCCGTAAACGAGGAAAAATGCATGTTCTGCGGCAACTGTTACACAATGTGCCCGTCCATGCCTCTTGCCGATGATGTTGGCGACGGAATAGTGCTCATGGCGGGTGGTAAAATTTCCAACAGAATAGATGCACCGAGATTTTCCAAGGTGGTTGTGGCCTTTATACCGAACGAACAGCCTCGCTGGCCAACCATGACAACTACTATAAAGAGAATGGTAGATACTTATGCAAAAGATGCCAATAAGTATGAACGCCTCGGCCAGTGGGCTGAGAGAATCGGATGGGAAAAATTCTTTGAGAAATGTGAGCTTGAGTTTACACATCATCTTATCGATGATTTCCGCGATCCTGCTTATTATACATGGCGTCAGACAACAAACTTTAAGTTCTAAAGATAGATATAACCGGCAGGGAACACAAACAGTGTTCCCTGCTTTTAACAAAAGAGGGCAAGCTAATGGATCAAGCTGAAGCAGTCGAGAAAATTGTTACAGCGTTAAAAAAGAAAGCAAAATCAAAATCAAAATTTTATTTTAATGACCTCGCTAAAATACTTGGCGAAAAGCCCAGACCCGCGAAAAAGTTTATTAACCAGATGGTAACAGATGAAATTCTTGAATACTGGTCAAGCGGCAGCACCTCGATGTATGGGCTTAAAGGGGCCGGTAAACAGGCTCACGGCGAAGGCGAAGAAGAAGAATAAAAGATTTTTAATCTGAGATTTTTTGACTTTTTGCGCTATAACAAAAGCTAAGATTTAGAGACCTTTAAAAAAACGTGTTTTTCAAAGCTATCGTTTATTGTGTGGCATAAGGCGTAAGGCTTTTTTGTATTATTTTAAGCTTGCGTTGCGTCTTATGCCATTTCTTTTTGAACCATAACGTCTCGGAATTTCTACCACGCCTTGGCGTGGGAATTCCTGTGACTTTAGTTCCACCGGAGGCGGATTAAATAGTTCCGCCAGAGCAGTTTGGCGGATCGAGTTGTAAGGATCCTTGAACTACTCGACAAATCAACCACTCGACCAATTGTGAGTAAAGCGAACTAAGTTTATATATGGATATTCCCAGAATTATTATTGCGGCTTTGCGGGGAGGAGCAGGGAAAACCATACTATCGATTGGTATTATTGCCGCATGGACTAATCTTGGAAAAAAAGTAGCCCCTTTTAAAAAAGGTCCTGATTATATTGATGCCGGCTGGCTCGCGCTTGCGGCTGGAAGACCCTGCTATAATCTGGACACCTTCATGATAAAAGAAGAGCAAGTCCTTAATTCATTTTTTTCACATTCCATAAACAGAGATATTGCTGTCATAGAAGGCAACCGCGGGCTTTATGACGGAATAGATGTTTCGGGAAGCACCAGCACTGCCGAGCTTGCGAAGCTGCTTAAAGCCCCTGTAATTTTGTGTATTGATTGCACAAAGACCACAAGAACTATGGCTGCGGTTGTTTCCGGCTGTATCAGGTTTGATCCGGATGTTGAGATAAAAGGGGTTATACTAAACCGGATTGCCGGGTTAAGACATGAAAATATACTCCGCAAAAGTATTGAACACCACTGTGGTATATCTGTATTAGGCGCTGTGCCGAAACTGGGAAAGCAGAATTTTCCAGAACGCCACATGGGTCTCGTGCCGATGCCTGAACACGGGTGGGCAAAAAATTCCATTGCCGCTGCTTCTCAAACAGCATTGCAGTGTCTTGACCTTGATGCATTGGCCGGAATTGCTTGCGACACCCCTGTGCATCCAAAATCCAGAATCCCATCCGCAGATTACGCAGATTTACACAGATTATCTGAACATTCTATTCATCCATCCCAATCTCTAATCTCCCATCCGAAAGCCGAAAGCCGAAAGCCAGCAACGAGCAACGAGCAATCCCCCCCTAAATCCACATCCCCCCTTGAGGGGGGACTAAGGGGGGTGTTAACCAGTAACCAGCAACAAGCAACGAGAATAGGCATAGTCAAAGATTCAGCATTTCAGTTTTACTATCCTGAAAATATCGATGCCCTTATCGTCCTTGGGGTTGAACCTGTATTTATCAGCCCTCTTACAAGCGATTCAATTCCACCTGTTGATGCATTATATATCGGCGGCGGATTTCCGGAAACACACGCCGGGGAACTGGCGCAAAACGTTACATTCAGAGATGAAATCAAGTCGTTAGCAGAAGACGGTCTCCCAATATATGCTGAATGTGGCGGCTTGATGTATCTTGGAGAAGAGCTTGTCCTGGATGGCAAATCATACCCCATGGCCGGTGTTCTGCCGATTGTTTTTGGTTTTTCTAAAAGACCACAGGGGCACGGATACACAATTGTTACAGTAGAAAGGAAAAATCCGTATTATAAAGTCGGCACAGAGATCAGAGGCCATGAATTTCACTATTCGAAGGTGTTAAAGTGGCGTGGCAACAACAGGGACCTGGCTTTTTCCATGAAAAGAGGGGTAGGAGTTATTAATAAAAGGGATGGTCTTTGTTATAAAAATGTACTGGCAACATATACCCACATTCATGCTTTGGGCACACCTTTGTGGGCCCATGCCATGGTTCAAAATGCTATTTCCTATAAAAACAAATCAAAAACAACTGCAACTATTCAGCCACAGACCTGTCCGCCTCTGGAGGATTCACACAGATGAACACAGATAGGTTTAAATACAAAGAAATTACAGTACATTAAGAATTATATTGAGAGCTTTGCACAACCCCCATTTTTGTTCAATTCTGGTCATTGCGAGGAGCAAGTGAGCCTTTAGCCGCGAGCAAAGCGTGGCGGGACGTGGCAATCTTGTGGATTATCAACATGTTTTGAGATTGCTTCGCTTCGCTCGCAATGACTATACTGGGGTTTTTCAAAGGTCTCATATTATAATGTTGGTGACTTTGTGGCTGAACTATTACAATAAAAGAAAAAATATCAGTGATGATCAGCGGAGATCGGTGGCTGAATGGTTACAAACAACTTAAAATAATTTTTCAGTACTGGCTCTAACTTTTATCAGGAGTAGCCATAAGATGAATATAAAGACCCCATTTCTCAAATAGCAGAGAGGTGGGGTTTCTTCTTTCTTTTGAAGAGAGAGGGCATGGAAATAAACAAAAAAATGATTAGAGCCGGTTTAATTGAAGAAATTATTTGGAATTCAGGGAGTTGGATTTTTGTCGATATTGGCTTTTCTAACAAAGCAAAAAGTTGTGGCATATTAATAGAAAATAACAAGCCATCAGAATTAATGTTTAATGAGGCATGCCTCGCAATAAAGAATCACGTTAAACAATCTGACTCACCAATCAATTTAGTGATAGAGGCACCCTTGTCCGTGTCCTTCGACAAAGAAGGAAATCCCAAAGGGAGAAAAATAGAAAAACAAAAAGGAAAAACAAGATATTGGTATGTTGGTCCTGGATGTGTCGTTATGGTAGCAACTCAATACTTGTTGAATGAAATAGAAAATTTAACTCAGAATTTTGAATTGAGATTGTTTGAGGGGTTTGTTTCCTTTAAGAAAAAAGAGGAAAAGACAAATCATTCACGTGACGTGATTCTTTTACGTGAAGTCGTCATGAATCCGGTCCGTTATGATTCCTGTATAATTTCTGGAAAAGGACTCAAAATGGACTCAACCGATATTCTTTCAAGTGCTTTTGAACTGTCAGGGAGAGATTATGGCATTCCCCCTGTAATAAAAATTGAAGGATAACAAGCGGTTCAACATTGACAGTCAGGCTTATGGCCTTCCGGCAAGTTGCCCGAATCGTTAGAGCGGAGGAAAAAACAAACATGGAACAAAGTCCACTACGCTTAATAAAAAGAGTTTCTGAATATATTCCCTTAGATGATATTAATCTTATCCCGAGGGGGCTACGTGGCATATATGTCCTGTACAATCGGCGGCCAAAACTAAAAAATTATGATGTTGTTTACGTCGGAATGGCTTTGGGAGGCAAAGGCGGATTGAGAGGGAGGCTCAAAGGTCATCGTAGAAGGAAAATTGGTCTTTGGACTCATTGTTCTATTTTCGATGTATGGGACAATATCCGAAATGATGAAATAGTTGAACTCGAAGGTCTCTTTCGCCACATTTACAGATACGATTCAAGAGCGAATAAACTTAACAAACAACGCGGTTTTAAAAAGTTAAAAATGGTTAGGGATTCCAAGTTTTGGGAATGGAACCAGGAATGATGCTCTAACACCCTATTTCTCCTACCGAATTTTTTTATCATTTTAATTCCGAGCCACTGACCCGCGTGTCATGATACTTACTTCCTTCTCACATAATCAGCAGGGCATTATTGGACAGGCTTGTAGGAGCATCCTAATCAAACAATAGCGCAATGGCTTTTTCACCGTCGGCATTGGGAGCAGGAATTCAGGATTTTTTTTAAGCGTTAAAAGCTAAGAACGTTCGAAAGGCTATAGGATTTATTGATAAACACAACCTTTTAAAATGCGCCAGCTTCCAGCCGCCTCTGTATGAAACGATTTGTTATGCCAGGCTATTCCATTCATTAGCAGTAATAGAACGCTCTAAAATCGATTCCACTTCATTTAACATCATGCGTAATTGTGGGAGTGAATACTCTGTGTTTGATGGTATACTCAGGCGGTGGTATCCAAAAACCATAA
>JAPVVG010000255.1 GCA_028571455.1 Desulfobacteraceae bacterium
GCTCATTGCTCACCGAAAAAAACGCAATTTGCAACCTTCCGAGGTATAATCAGTTATGTTTTAAGCACAATTGCTTATAATATAACTGTTAAATACTGTCAATAATAAAATAGTCCGAATATTTGGCATCCTTCATTTGGCAGCAACCTGTCTCGGACTTTACATACAATGTCTCGATACGGTATAGGGGCATAATCTTTGCGTCCAGCCATGCAAGCAACATGTAAAATCGATTGGCCCACCTCTAACATCAATTTTATGTTTTCGTGCTGCAGGCTTTTTTCTACAGCCATTTTCCGGAGGCGATAATTGTATAGATAGTTTTTCAGAAGAGTATATTTATTTTCTTGAAAAAAATCCTGAAACCGGTTTGCATCGGAGGGACAAAGTTAATGAAACGGCAAGATCAGAATGACCGGTTTGACGGATAGCGTCGCGGTTATTGCCATTGACAAGCACGGAAATGAGAGTAAGCCGTTTATAGTGTGAAGGTGGAAGGTAACTCATGGCTAAACAAAAAATTAATGTTAAGGGAACTGAAATAGTACTTTTTTCAAAGGAAAAAGAAGATTATATCTCATTTACCGATATATAGATTTAACAAAGGAGTTCGGACTCTCAAAATCTGGCAAAACGATAACAATCGCCAGCACACGGGGTAACCAGAAGATCGAGGGCACTGATGCTATAATCGGTTTGAACGTTTACAAATATCCAGAGACTGTATAACTGCCGTAAGCGCGGTTCAAAACCTACCATTGACACTGTCGCAAAAGTGTCACATTATAGTTACTAAAAATAAAAAAAGCGCTTAGTTTAACTTTAAGCGCTTCAATTTATTTTGGTGGAGCTGAGGGGGATCGAACCCCTGACCTCATGACTGCCAGTCATGCGCTCTCCCGGCTGAGCTACAGCCCCGCAACAGTTATGCAAGGCGCAACCTGTAACAAAAACTGTTTGTGGTGTCAATAGCTATTTTAAAAGGCTTTTCCGTTTCGTTGAAGCGGAGTTTAAGGGATGGGAGCAAGGATAGAGAATGGATTTAAATTTTTCTAAACCATATGAAAGATATGCTCAACAGGAAAATGCGGCCGATGCGTTCAAGGAGTTTGATGCAACACAGCTTTATTGCCCGCGTTGTAAACAGGCGGTTCCTGTCCGGAAAAGGCTTCTTCTTGTTTTGCCTGAAGGGGATAAATATGAATATCTATGCGCATTTTGTTCCGAGACTGTCGGGACAAAGATTGATCGAAATGTTAAACCCATAAAAATAATTGTTTAAAACATGATGAATTCGACTTTTTACGAATTCGTCAATTTTGATAAAGGTGAATTATAATGCTCAGATTAATGCGGGACTATGCCAGTAGCTGGTTGATCAAAATTATATTAGGAGCGATCGTTATTGTTTTTGTGTTCTGGGGTGTTGGAAGCTTTCGTGCCCAGAGGGGAGGCAGAGTTGCCCTCGTCAACGGAGATTCTATTACCATGGAAGAATACAAAGAGGAGTACAACAACCTTATCGAGCAGTTACGTCAAAGATTCGGCAACAGATTAGATGATAAAATGATAGAGATGCTTCAGGTAGAAAATCAGGCTTTAAACCGGCTTATAGACCAAAAACTTTTGCTTCAGGAAGCCGTAAAACTCAATTTTCGTGTTTCAGATGACGAGCTTGCCGCAGCTATCAGGGAAATAAAAGCATTTCAAACATCCGGAGTATTTGACAGGCGCCTTTATAGAAATATTTTAAATCGCCACGGCTTGACCCCTGAGCAGTTTGAGGTTAGCCAGAAAGGGTTTATGCTGATAGAAAAGTTGAGATCATTTTTGCTTGGCAATCTCAAGGTCTCAGATGGAGAGGCCATGGAATGGTTCAAATGGGGGAATGCATCGGTAAATATAGATTATATTCTGTTCGAGCCGGGCAGATATAAGGATATCAATCCTTCTGCTGAAGACATTAAGGCTTTTTTTGTTGATCATAAAGAGTCATATAAAACAGAACCCATGATAAAAGTTCGATTTTTATGTTTTGACCCGGATAATTACAGAGCAAAGGCCATTATTTCCGATAAAAGGATCCAGGATTATTATGAAGCACACCAGGAAGAATTTAAAACAGATAAAGTTGAAAAAATCAATGAGGAGTCGATTATTTCCATTGATGAAGCAAAAAAAGTAATACGCAAGAAACTTATCGATGAAGAGGCAAAAATTCTTGCTTATGAAGAGGCGGAATCGGTTTATGATACTATTTTTGAAGGGGATGACCTGGTAAAAGCCTCGAATGAACGAAAACTCAAGTTGCAGACAACAGATTTTTTTACAATAAAAGGCCCGGATAAGGGTATAAAAAACCGCGAAAAGTTTGCATCCGCTGCTTTTAATCTTTCAGCCGTGGAGATTAGCGATATACAGGACCTTGGAGATGGATATTACATCCTTCAGGTGATTGAAAAAAATCCCGGAGAAATACCTGAATTAAAAGATGTGGAAAAAAAGGTCAGAACAGCCTTGATAAAGGAAAAACAGGATGAAAACGCGAGCACGGATGCAAATGAGTTTCTGTCTGGTTTAAAAAAAGGGAAATTGATGAGCGCGCAGTGTGTAAAATATGGTTTGAAATTAAGCAGCGCCGGTTTTTTTAAGCGGAATGAGCCTATCCCTGATATTGGATTGGAAAGAGGAATTATTGAAGCTGCCTTTAAACTTTCGAATAAAATAAAATTGCCGGAAAAGGTAATCAAAGGGGAAAAAGGCTATTACGTAATCAGCTTCAAGGAAAGAAAAGAGGCCGCTCCAGAAGGGTTTGTCAAAGAAAAAGCAAGTATAAAAGAAGGATTGCTGCGCCAAAAAAGAATCAAAACATTTGATGAATGGCTGACGCAAATAAGAAACAAAAGCAACATTTCCATTGAAAAGGATTTTTTGTAACAATAATAAAAAACTCGGCCCCAAATTGAATGCGTTTATCAACAACACAAAAGCATGAAGGCCAAATTTCCAATTTCTATTTTCCAATTTCAGCGTTCTGTGAACGGTTACTTACTTTGCGATCATTGCTCTCATCATATCGCCGGAGTTTTCAACATGATCTGCTATGGAGCCGATTATTTCAACCAGTCTGATTAGATGAAATACTGAAACCGGGTCTAAATTAACCTCAAAGATCCTTCGCTTGAGCCTGTGCTCCACTTGATCTGCTTCATGTTCCTTTCGGCGCAGGCTACGGATGATTTCCTTGACTAAATTCCGCTGGGTTTCATTAAAGGTTTCAAAGTACTTTTTTGCTTCTAATACCATCCTGCTCATTTCCTCGATGGGCTCAATATTTGAGTCAACCAGAAGCAGGAAATCCTTTTTAAGCTCTTCCGGAATCACCGGTTCGGGTCTATAGGAAATCCAGTCAAGAGCATCTTCTGCTCTATCAAGAACGGTGTCCTGTTCTTTTAAATACCTGAACAACTGGAATTTGTCTATGGGCATCATGGTTCCTTTTGGCAGGTGCCCGCGTATGTCTCGCTTGATGTCATCTGCTTCTCTTTCCAGCGTAACAACTTCCTGTCTAAACTCTTCAAAAATTACACATTTCTCTGAAAGATAACACTCTATGGCCTGTTGAAAAGCCCATGCACATTCTTTCACCTTTTCCGCGTGTTTCAGGAGGCCGTCAAAGGGTGATGTAATAAACATCGATAGAAATGGTATACGCATAATTATCTCCTTTATAGAATTAATTGAAGTATTTTAAAAATTATCATGCTGGTTATAGCGGAAATTGGTACGGTCAGAACCCAGTAAAGCATAATTTTTATGATTATTCTGAAGTTGACCGCTTCTAACCCGCGTGCAAGCCCTACACCCAGCACGCCGCCAACTGCCGCATGAGTCGTGGAAACAGGGAGCCCCATTTTTGATGCGATAAGCACAGTGGTTGCAGCAGCAAAATCGACAGAAAAACCACGAGTATTTGTAAGGGTTGTAATTTTTTTGCCAACGGTCTCCATGACCCGGGCGCCGGCCATACTGATTCCGAAGGCAATTCCTATGCCTCCGAAAAGAAGTAGAAAAACAGGCACAGACACCTCAGAGCCAATACCGCCTGTTTTAACTATGAAATAGATTACTGCAAGGGGGCCGATTGCGTTAGCCACATCATTTGCGCCTTGAGCCAGCGCAACATAGCAGGAGGTTCCGATCTGGATACGCTTGAAGATCGCTTCTGCTCCGTCTTTTCTCTCCTGAACAAAGCGGCTTAAAAGTTTCATCCCCGCAAACCCGAAAATAATCGCCACAATAAGCGCAAGGAGCAATGCAGTCAGATTTCCCATTGCGAGTGTTTTGCCAAGCGGTGTTTTAAATATAAATGATAAGACAACGATAAAAACAGCGATGCCAATAAAAAACGGTGATAGTTTAAGCGCCCATGCAAATGAGTCCTTCTTGGAAAGTATTATTTTTATAATGAGTTTAAACATTACAAAGGCGATGACAAGACTGAAGACCGGAGATATGACCCAGCTCAATACAACAGCGGCGAGTTTACCCCATTTGATAACTGAGAACCCGCCCGCCATTATTCCAAAACCGACCATGGCGCCTACAATAGAATGTGTTGTAGATACAGGCAAAGATTTCCAGGTGGCAAAGCTTACCCACAAAGCCGCAGACAGCAGAGCGGCAAGAGCGCCGATAAGCGCTATGTGTGGATCGGCGAGAATTTCTGTCGAGACAATGCCTTTACGGATTGTGTTTGTGACATGGGATCCGATAAATACGGCGCCGACTACATTCAGTATCCCCGCAATAAAGACTGCCTGGCGAACCGTAATAGCCTTTGCGCCGACAGCAGAAGCCATGGAATTGGCGACATCATTAGCGCCTATGTTCCAGGCCATATAAAAGCCTAAAATGTAACCGGCAATCAGGATATAATATTCTATTGACATTATTAATTAGTTACAGCAGAAAATCTTCAATAAAATGGCGGATATTTATTAGTAACCGTTCACGGAACGTTGAAATTGGAAATTGGAAATTCAAAACTTGGCCTTCATGCTTTTGTACTGTTGATGAACGCATTCAATTTTGGGCCGAGTTTTTCAACTATTGCCTTGTATTCTGTTGCTCTTGACTCAGACAAAACTTTTCTTCTGATGAGTTTTCGCAACCATGATTTGGTTTCTTCAAGTGAACCTCTTGAATATAGATAGAACTTTTTCCTGTCAGCGGGAGTATACCGACCATACCCTTCCGCTATATTTGCGGCTA
>JAPVVG010000256.1 GCA_028571455.1 Desulfobacteraceae bacterium
ACACGGCCAAGTTATCACGCCCTGAGCAGGAGATCGTGCTGCGGAAGGCGCATTCCATCTGCGAGAGATGGTGGTTTGATAAGCTGGATTGCTTGGAAAGCTTTGCAAGGCAGCAGGTGAAAGGCATCTCATTCGAGGATGGCATGGGCCACTTTGTTGAAGGTGCATTAATGAATGTCATCCACCGGCGACAAATACTCCCGTTGGATGAACCTCATTTGGAAGTTGGTTTTCGTTCGATGGAGTTATCTGTGGACTACTTCCTCTGGATTATCGTCCCACTAAAGCGTGCAGACGAAATCGTTATCGGAATGTCCCAACTGTTATGATGGGGCCATTGGAAAAGCTATGAGTTTGAAAGGCCTCAAAGGAGAGCAGGGTACGCCTATGATTTTATGCGTTTCTCATTTTATTTTTGGTCTTTTGGGTAGTACAGCGGGGTGGCTTCAGGCACGTATATCAGGTTCTAAGTTAACGTGGTAATTGAACTGAAGAATGTAGTTGACCCCAGTTAAATAAAAGCAAACATGATTTCACCCCAGTACCATCTGCCGGAGCTACTGGGCAGGCAGGGCAAGCTAAGTTGAACTGCAACAGCGAGCGCATTCCCCGTAGCTTGCTGCGGGGTTAGCGAGCGAATCTAAAAATTGATAGAATTCCTTACAGTCGAAGATTCCCTGCAGCTTGCTGCAGGGCTCTTTAATAATTGTAAGGATAAATGACGTAAGGGTCGGCACTTTTTACAACAAAAGGGAAAACTATCTGAAACATGAATGTTCAACAAAATAAAGGCGAGATAGTCATATATCAGACGGAAGATGGACAAACGTCTTTAGAGGTTAACCTGGTTGAGGATACTGTATGGCTGAGCCTGAATCATATGGTTGCACTCTTCGACAGGGATAAATCCGTAATTTCCAGGCATATAAAAAACATCTTCGGAGAAGGCGAACTTGATAAAGGGTCAGTTGTTGCAAAATACGCAACAACTGCTTCGGATGGAAAGACCTATCAGGTTGAATACTTTAATCTTGATGTCATTATTTCCGTGGGCTACAGGGTCAAGTCGCAAAGAGGCACCCAATTTCGCATCTGGGCAAACCAGGTACTGAAAGACTATCTTGTCAAAGGCTACACGCTGAATGAAAAGAGATTACAGTCACAGATTGAAAAATATGAAGCGCTTAAACAATCGATTAAGCTTATCGATACTATAATTGATCGTAAACTGCTTTCCACGTCTGAATCTGAAGGACTGTTGAAGGTTATTGGTGATTTCAGCTATGCTCTGGACACACTTGATCGGTACGATTATGGAAAGCTGGAATTGGCTCATATATCTGAGCGGGCAGTAAAACGAATTTCATATAAAGAAGCAAAAGGTGCAATTAAGATAATGCAGGGAAGATTGAGTGATTCCAACTTGTTTGGACATGAAAAAGATGATTCGTTCAGGAGCTCTCTGGATACAATTTGCCAGACTTTCGACGGCAAAGATCTCTACCCCAGTATCGAAGAAAAAGCAGCGCATCTTCTTTATTTCATTGTAAAAGATCATTCATTTGTAGACGGAAACAAGCGTATCGCTGTAGCTATCTTTACCTGGTTTCTGGAACGAAATGGTTTACTCTATAAATCTGACGGAACAAAACGCCTGGCAGATAACGCACTTGTTGCATTGACATTAATGATTGCCATGAGTGATCCGAAGGAAAAAGACATCATAACAAAAATAGTTGTTAATCTTATAAACAAGGACAACTGATCAAAAGAAATCAGGAAATCAGAAACGGGTTCGCATTATAGCGAAAACATTTTACAGAATTGCTGAAACTCAAAGAGGAATTCAAAGACAGTAATAATGTCAAAAAACTCATCTATTGAATGGACAGAATCCACCTGGAACCCCATTACGGGCTGTTCTAAAATAAGTCCGGGATGTAAAAACTGCTATGCCGAAAGAATCGCTAAAAGATTAAAGGCTATGGGACAACCAAATTATCGTAACGGCTTTAAAATTACTACTCACCCACTTGCAATTGAGCTGCCATTGAAATGGAAAAAACCTCAAACCATCTTCGTAAATTCCATGAGTGACATTTTCCACGAATTAGTTCAGAAAGCATTTATCCTTAAATTGTTTGATGTAATGAATAAAGCAGACTGGCACTTATACCAGATATTAACCAAACGATCCGAGAGAATGCTTGAGCTGAATTCAGAAATCCCATGGGCAAAACATATCTGGATGGGAGTAACTGTTGAAAATGCAGATTATAAATTCAGAATAGACGATTTACGAAAAGCAAAAGCAAACGTAAAATTTATATCATTTGAGCCATTAATCGGGAATATTGGAAAAGTTAATCTAAAAGGAATAGATTGGGTTATTGTTGGCGGAGAATCCGGCCCTGGCGCAAGACCAATGAAGGAAGAATGGGTGCTTGAAATAAAAAGACAATGTGTAAAATACAATGTTCCGTTCTTTTTTAAACAATGGGGCGGTGTGCGTAAGAAGAAAAACGGCCGGATTCTTTTAAATAAAACATGGGATGAAATGCCTGTTTATGCGCTGTCATAAATGATGCAGATCGCGTTCCGTTGGGGGCAATCCTATATCCTCACGTCAAGCAAAAAATAAAAATAACATAAAATTAAGGTATTACGATACATTATAAATTTTGGGCATACTGGTATTAGGGCGGACTTGCGTCCATTAGTTTATAAGTTGATGTGGTAATTAAACTGAAGAATGTAGTTGACCCCAGTTAAATAAAAGCAAACATGATTTCACGGGGCCCCGATAGCGGGATCTACGCTATGCTTCGACAGGCTATGTTGAACTGCAACAGCGAGCGTATTCCCCGTAGCTTGCTGCGGGGTTAGCGAGCGAATCAAAAAATTGATAGAATTCCTTACAGTCGAATCCGCCTGCGGCGGACTGCAGCTTGCTGCAGGGTTCTTTAATAATTGTAAGGATAAATGGCGTAAGGGTCGGCACTTTTTACAACAAAGCTGGAACAAAGGCGCGCCATCGCTCTTGATATCCATAAAGTCCTTTAATCTGCGGCAACTGATCTTGAAAAGAAAAACATTGAGGTCGGGAAATTCGAAAATAACTTAGCAGATCTAATAGATAAAATTGAAGTTTCTATTTTAGGTAGCATGGGGCTTAGTCATGACAAATAGCATTCAAAAGGAAATTCAAGTTTTTATTGGAGAAATTGTTAATCAATTTAATCCCGAACGCATTATATTGTTTGGGTCTCATGCTTACGGCAACGCAAAACCGGACAGCGATATAGATCTTCTGGTGGTGATGGATTTTGAAGGTCGTCCTCATCAAAAAGCCTTTGAGATGAGAAGAAAAATAAAGCGTTCTTTTCCTCTGGATCTTCTTGTTCGCCGTCCGGGCGATATTGCTAACAGAATAAGAAAGGGGGACTTTTTTATTAAGGAAATAATTCATAAGGGAAAGGTATTGTATGAAAGATCTTACAAAGGAATGGATTAAAAAATCAGAAGGGGATGTTGGCACTGCTGTGCGTGAATCTTCAGTCAAAGAAGGCGCAAATTGGGATGCCGTATGTTTTCACGCTCAACAGGCTGTTGAAAAATATCTCAAGGGAATTCTTCAAGAGATAGAGAAACCATTTTCAAAAACACATGATCTTTCGGTATTGTTAGAACCGGCTTTGTCTGAATTTCCTGAATTAAGTGTTTTGGCTGATGACCTTGAATGGCTGTCTGCTTTTGCTGTTGAATTTCGATACTCTGGTGAAGAAGCCCTGGAAGAGGATGCTAAACACGCATTGGCTATAATGGAGCGTGTCTTGTCATTATTAAAACAAAAAATAATATAACCGATTCTTTTGATTTCCCTGAACTTCCATGAAATTATGGGACTTGCGTACATTAGTTTATAAGTTGACGTGGTAATTAAACTGAAGAACGTAGTTGACTATTAATAATTGAGAGAGGGGATCAAGTCTATGGAATAGACGTTATGCTTTAAATCAATTAATTGGAAAGGAGAAATAGTTATGGCAACATTTATTATGTTAGGCAAGTACACATCCGAATCATTAAAGGGCATAAGCCCGGAGCGTACTGATCAGGCAGTAGATCTGATAAAAAAGTGCGGTGGCGAAGTTAAATCTATTTATGCTTTACTTGGCAAGTATGATTTAATAGTTATTGTTGATTACCCCGGCGTAGAACAGGCGATGAAGGCTTCTATTGTTCTGAACAAACTAACTGGCATTGCATTCACTACATCGCAGGCAATTTCAGTGGAAGAATTTGATAAGATGATAACCGAGATTTAAAAATTTCGGGGCCACCTGCTGCGCAGCAGGTTATTTAGGCGTTCGCTAACCCCGGTCCCGCTAAAGCGGGACTGCGGGGAATGCGCTCGCTGTTTCAGTTCAAAGGTCTCATTTCACATCTATAGTTATCTGTTTTGGTTTCTTTTCTTCCGTTTTTGGAACTTCCACCGTAAGGATTCCGTCTTTATAGGTCGCCTTAATATCCTCGGGATTTACAGTTGTCGGCAGTGTAAAAGATCTGTAGAATGAACCAAAACTTCTTTCCCTGCGGTAGTAGTTTTCTTCCTTAATCTCTTTGTCAATGGCTCGCTCACCCTTGAGAGTCAATAGATTATCCTTAACATCAACAGTAACTTTTTCTTTATCTACTCCCGGAAGTTCGACTTTGAGAATAAGAGCCTCATCAGTGTCATAAATATCTACAGTCGGCTTCCATGAAGCCAGGCTAACTTCTTCATCAAAGTCCTTTGAGCGAAGAAAGGCTTCATCGAACATACGATTAATACGGTCTTGCAAGGTCGCTACATTTCTGAAAGGATCCCATCTAACGAGAGTCATAATAACACCTCCTTATTATCTTTAGTTGATTTTATATTCCGACAGCCAAACAAGCATGCCAAGATTATTTATTATATCAAGTTGTTAAACCATTTATTACTGTTTCCACCCCCAAAATAATCATTACAAGTGTTCTGTCAAGAAAAAAAGAGGCTGTAAACATAAAATAGCTCAGGCATAAACGTAGTTCAGCTGCTTATTTTCGAAGTAAAAATTGCCCTAATGTTGCTCACAAAATGACCTTTTACGAGTTCACCAAAATCAAGTCTCAACAAAAACATTGATTTTATGGCAATATTTTGCTTGATTAAAAATGAGACCTTTGAAAAATACCCATATTGTCATTGCGAGTCCACCAAAGGTCTCGCAGAATGTTTAAGGGAGGGCTAATAATATTGGTCACAACACATAGGATCAAAGAAGGAGACGTCCTGCTGGAACTCGAAAATATTCATATGTATTTCGGAAAGGTTTGCGCTCTGGCAAATATAAATCTGAAAATCAGAAAAGGAGAGATCCACTCCGTTATTGGCCCTAATGGAGCCGGTAAAACGGTAATGATGAATATTATTAACGGCCTTTACCATCCTCAGAAGGGAAATATATATTACAAGGGGCAAAAGGTTAACAAACTCAGGCCTTATCAGCGAGCTAAATTAGGGCTTGCCAGAACATTTCAGAAAGTAGAAGTGTTTAGCGGCATGACTGTGCTGGATAATATTCGTCTTGGCAGACATATACATTTAAAGTCTGGTATATTTAGCGGTTCAGCATATATTGGAAAGACGGCACGCGAGGAAATTGAACACAGAGCCTTTATTGAAGAAGAAATAATCGATTTTTTAGAAATCGAGCATATCAGGCATAAACCGGTTGGCATGCTGCCGTACGGATTGCAGAAAAGGGTTGAATTAGGCCGGGCGCTTGCCCTGGAGCCGGAGCTTCTGATCCTGGATGAACCGCTGGCCGGCCTTAATCTGGAGGAAGTCGAGGATCTGGCCAGATTTATCCTGGATATCAATGAAGAGGAGCGCTGGAGAGTAACCTGCCTTTTAGTGGAGCATGACATGGGTGTGGTCATGGACCTTTCCGATCATGTTTTCGCAATTAATTTCGGCAACATTATACTTGATGGCACACCTGAAGAGGTTCAGAACAATTCAGAGGTGATAAGGGCTTATCTGGGCGATGAGGATCTATATGCAACACGAGGATAAAAACAGGCGAAAGTAATATGATTCAAGGCATAGAGATTTCCAAAGCCCTAACGATTCCCAAGCTTTTTCTTAAGCAGACCGGAAAGTTCGGCAAGGATAGTATTGCCATACGGGAGAAGGAGTTTGGCATCTGGCGGCCTATCACATGGCATGATTATCTTGAAAATGTTAAATACCTGGCTCTTGGCCTGATCAGTATCGGCCTTAAGGACCAGGACAAGGTTTGCATGATCGGCGCCAACCGGCCTGAAGGCTTATGGGCTGAGATGGCCACTATGTGCGCAAGGGGAATAGGTGTCTGGTTGTTCCAGGAGTGTCTTATAGATGAGGTCAAATACATTGTTGATCATTCAGATGCCAGGTTTATGTTTTGTGAAGGTCAGGAAGAGGTGGATAAGGCTCTTTCCATATTTGATGAGTGTCCAAAACTGGAAAAGATCATCTGGGATGACCCCAAGGGGATGCGATATTACGAACAGGATTACCTGATAAGCTTTAAAGAGATACAGCGTTTAGGCAGAAAGCTCGATCAAAAACAGCCCCATCTTTTTGAGGAGATAATCCTTAAGGGGCATGGCGACGAGACAGCCCTTCTTTTTTATACTTCCGGCACCACGGCCCTTCCCAAGGGGGTTTTATTATCCCATTATAACATGTTGACAATGGGCAGGGATCTCATGGCGGTTGATCCGTGCCTTGAGACCGATGATTATGTTTCCTATCTTCCCTTTGCATGGATCGGCGAGCAGATGATGGCTATTTCCTGCGGCCTTCAGATCGGATTCACTCTTAATTTTCCTGAATCGTCCGAAACCTCTCAGGCAGATATCAGGGAGATCGGACCTCATGTTATGTTTGCTCCACCCCGAATGTATGAACAGATGACCCGAACGGTACAGGTTAAGTATCTGGATTCCTCCTGGATTAAGAGAAAGTGTTATGAACTGGCGACAAAGATCGGTTATCATATGGCTGATCTAAAATTTGAGAAAAAACCGGCGCCTTTGCACTGGAAGACCCTCGAATTGCTGGCCTATATAGGGGTGCAAAAAAAGTTGAAAGACAATCTCGGGCTTTCCCGTGTTCGTAATGCATATACCGGCGGTGCTGCCATGGGGCCTGATCACTTCCGTTTTTTTCATGCGCTTGGCGTGAACCTTAAACAGATTTACGGGCAGACCGAAGTTGCCGGCATTTCGGTAGTCCACAGAAGCGAGGATATTAAATTTGATACTGTTGGAGTTCCTATACCTGAGACACAGGTAAAAATTACAGAAGAGGGTGAAATTATCACCAAAAGCCCGTCTGTTTTTCATGGATATTACAAGAATCCCGAAGCCACGGAGAAAACCCTTGTTGATGGCTGGCTATATTCAGGAGACAGGGGTTTTATAGATGATGACGGTCACCTGGTCGTCTTTGACCGTTCCAACGATGTTATGACCTTAAAAGACGGCAGACCGTTTGCTCCCCAGTATCTGGAAACCCGCATGAAATTCAGCCCATATGTGAAGGATTCCTGGGCAATTGGAGATAATCGGGACTATTTAACAGCAGTTATCTGTATTGATTATTCGGTGGTAGGAAAGTGGGCGGATGAAAAGAAGCTTACCTACACGAGCTACCCCGAGCTTTCGCAGAAACCGCAAGTCTATGATCTTATCGAAGAACAAATCCGGCAGGCTAACAAAGACCTTCCTGAACCAGCCAGGATCAGAAAATTTATCAATTTATATAAAGAACTTGATGCGGATGATGATGAGCTTACCAGGACCAGGAAACTGCGCCGCGCATTTGTAATAAAAAGATATCAACAGATTGTGGATGCTCTATATTCTGAAGCGGATATGGTTCATATCGATACTACAATCAGCTATGAAGATGGGAGAAAATCCCATATCAAGGTCGATTTGCATATTCGGAAAATGACGGATTGATTGTAACTACTTACGTAGTCAGGCTGAAGCTGTTTAGACTGAAGGCTGAAGGGGTCAGAAGAGTATGATTAATGCGCTTTTTCCTAACAGTCTTCAGCCTTCAGGCTAATAACCTGAGCAGTTACAGTTTTACAAATGCCGATAGTTTGCTGCATAAGGCTAAGATATTACAAAAAGTAGTTTTTTAGGAGAAAAACCAAATGGAACTGTTTCTTATGGCCCTGACTACAGGCATTATGGTGGGGGGGATCTATGCGCTCGTAGCTATTGGCTGGGTGCTTATATATAAGTGCTCGGGCGTGTTGAATCTTGCAATGGGGGAAATGACCCTTATCGGCGCCTATATTTCTCTAAGCTTTTATTCCATGGGCCTGCCCTTTCTTTTGGCTCTATTAATTTCTCTTGTCATCGGCTTATTTCTGGGCATTTTGACAGAAAGGGTATTTTTAGACAAACTAATAGGAAAGCCTGTCCTGACGGTTATTATGGTTACGGTAGGGCTTTCCTTTTTCTTTAAAGGAATGGTGGAATTAATATGGGGTACCGATACCCGCGTATTCACTCCACCGGTTTTTTCAATAGAGCCGATTACCATTGGGCCGGTTTCAATCAGCGAGGTCTATTTATGGAGCTTTGTGGCAGCTATTATTTTATTGCTGATTTTTGTGTGTTTCTTTCAATATACCCGCTGGGGCCTTGCAATGCAGGCCATGGCTGACGATGAGATGGCGGCGCTGTCCATCGGGGTGAGCGCCCGTTTTGTTTATGCGGCGGCCTGGGCTATTGCCTTTATGTCTGCCAGTGTAGGAGGCACCCTTTTAGGAAATATAAACGGGCTGAATATATCGGTAGGCTACTTAGGGCTGCTGGTTCTGCCCGCCGTGGTCCTGGGAGGGCTTAATTCCATACCAGGCGCTATTGTCGGAGGTATTGCCATTGGTTTATTGCAGAATTTTTCAGGCGTTTACTTAGACAGATACTTTCCTGGAGCTGTAAAAGAGGTAGCTCCTTTTGCTTTTATGGCGATCTTTTTGCTCTTCAAGCCGCATGGGCTCTGGGGCTGGGAGCGTATTGAAAGGGTTTAAATAGATAGAGATCAGAGATCAGAGGTCAGAGGTCAGAGATCAGAGACCAGAGATCAGAGGTCAGAGACCAGAGATCAGAGGTCAGAGATCAGAGATAAGAAGTCAGAGATCAGAAGTCAGAGATCAGAGGTCAAATATAAATCAGAAAAAATATAATATTAAAGATGTAATCTAAAATCAAGATGATAAAAAAAAT
>JAPVVG010000257.1 GCA_028571455.1 Desulfobacteraceae bacterium
GACCTCGGAATTGCCCATGAACCCTTCTGGAAGTCCGACAGCTTCACCAAAACACAGCAGGCTGGTATTCGGATATTCTTTCTTCAGCATGTCCAGGCAGGGAGTTTTGGCAAGATAAACAGCGTTTCCATCATGGTTGGGATTGATTCCCCATCCGTCTAAAATCATCAACATGCAAGGTCTTGAGTTATTTTTCATATTACTTATGCTTTCACATCCTCAATTTAGGGATTCGCTTCGCTTAATTGCGAATTTAGGAATTTAGGAATTTAGGAATTGAAGGTATTCTATTGATTTTTAATCCCTCAATTCCTCAATTCCCTAATCCCTCAATTCTCTTTGCATCTGTCCATAGCCCTTCAAGGTCATAGAAACTGCGCAAAGGTTCATAAAAAACATGGATGATAACATGGCCGTAGTCTAACAAAACCCAGTGTCCCTCCTTTATACCCTCTATGCCAAGCGGCTTTATTCCGTGCTTTTTGAGATCGACCTGAATAAATTCGGCAATTGCCATAACCTGGCGGTTTGAACTGCCGCTGCAAATAATAAAAAAATCTGCAATAGAGGTCAGCCCCCGGACATCAAGAACCACAAGATCGGTTGCCTTTTTCCCCTTAACTGCTTTAACGCAGTGAGCAAGAAACAGATCAAGATCATCAGTCATAAATAAAGTCCTTTTGTTTTAATAAACTCTTCTACCTTTCCAGGCACCAGAGACTTAATAGACATGCCCTGGTTGACAAGCTTGCGTATTTTTGTTGATGAAATGTCTATCGGGCTTACGTCAAAGAAAAAGACCGGCTGTTTATCAGGATGGATATAGCATGATTGCGCAAAGGAATAATTATATCCGTGAGATATGCTCTTTTTTAGATAATTTTCAATAGATCTTAGGATAGCGAATCTATCAGCGCTTACTGTCCCGGGCCTGGGAATTACAATAAAGGAGGTAAGCATGAAAAGATCGGTATAAGATTTCCAGGTATCTATCTCAAGGAAAGCATCAAGACCGAGGATAAGATAAAGCCGGCTGTCTTTCGGCAATATGGATTTAAAATGGCAGACAGTATCGATTGTATATGAAGGCCCTTTGCGTCTCAGCTCAACATCGGAAACAGTAACCGATTCCATAAGGGCCGGGCAGGTTGCAACAGCAAGGCGTATCATCTCCATACGGTCTTTTGCGTCAACCAGATTTCTTTGCTCTTTATGCGGCGGAAGGGCTGACGGAATAAGATAGCTTTTATCTAAAGAAAACCCTTTTAGCACCTCTTCGATAGCCTTTAGATGACCATTGTGAATCGGATTAAATGTGCCGCCAAAAAGTCCTACGTGCATTACTTAAAGCCTTATCTGCCCATCTCCAAAAACCACAAACTTGGTAGTTGTAAGCTCCTCCACCCCCATTGGTCCAAAGGCATGAAGTTTAGAGGTGCTTATCCCGATCTCGGCTCCCAGGCCAAGCTCCGCGCCATCATTAAACCGGGTTGAAGCATTAACCAGCACAACCGAAGAATCGACTTCACGTATAAAACGCCTGGCCCTCTTATAGTCTGATGTAACAATAGCTTCCGTATGGCTGGAACCGTATCTTGCCATATGTGCGATGGCCTGACCCATATCCTCCACCACCTTTACAGCAATAATGAGATCCAGGTATTCGGCAGGCCAGTCCTCTTCCGCCGCATTTATTGCTTTTGGAAGGATACGGCATGTTTCAGGGCAACCCCTGATTTCAACCCCTGCCTTAACAAAGCGTTTTTCCATGGCCGGCAAAAATTCCCGGGCCACTGATTTGTGAACAAGCATTGTTTCCATGGCATTGCATACACCGGGGCGCTGAACCTTTGCATTGAAACAGATCTCTTCAGCCATAAACAGATCCGCGCTATCATCAACATATACATGGCATACGCCTTTATAATGTTTTAATACAGGTATCTTTGAGTTTTCCACAACAAAACGGATCAAACCCTCGCCGCCACGCGGTATAATAAGATCAATGAATTCCTCCTGCTTTAACAGTGCATTAACAGCAGCCCTGTCCCTGACCGGCACAACATTGACCGCGGCCTCCGGAAGCCCGTTTTCAACAAGAGCGTGGCCTATAATTCCGGCTAATGCCTGATTAGAATGGAGTGCCTCAGAACCACCGCGAAGTACAACCGCATTTCCGGCTTTCAGGCAAAGGCCGGCAGCATCTACGGTAACATTTGGTCTTGATTCATAAATTATGCCGATGACGCCCAGAGGTATGCGCATACGCGCCACCTGCAAACCATTGGGTCTTATCCATGTCTTGCTCATAGAACCGACCGGGTCGTCAAGCTGCGCCACCTCCCTAAGTCCATCAGCCATAGATTTTATAGTTGAATCAGATACAGTGAGCCGATCAATCATTGCATTTGAAAGCCCCATCTCCTTTGCACGTGAAAGATCCTTATTGTTTTCTTCCTTTATATATGAAGCTTGCTTTTCGATTTTACCGGCAATTCCGAGAAGAACTCTATTTTTTTTAATTGACGGGCATTTTGCCATCTCTATTGAAGCAGATCTTGCAGCTTTTGCCATTTCCAGAATCGTTAATTCAACAGACATATTATTTTCCTCCTTGAAATGTTTATGAAATGTGTTAAGTGTTAAGAGCTTGATAAAACAGTTAATTGCTTTAACCTACAACACCAGCCCTTTCAAGGTAGTACTACACTCATGCTAATTAATTGTAATAAAAAGGAATTTTAAGTTACTCATAAATCCGGCAAACATTTTTGTGTTAATATTAGAATAAGAAACCCACAGGTCTAAAGTGATAAAGAAAAGAAAAAATAGTTTCGCTTATTGCCATTAAAGCATTGGCACAAATATTTACTGTTCTTTTAGCATGTTATGACATAAAAGTACTACCTTGAAAGGGCTGCCTACAACACCTAACACCTGATGAATTCGATTTGTTACGAATTCATCAATATCAATCATAATATGTAATAACCAGGTTGTCTCTATGTATAACTTCGTCATAAGGCTTATATCCGAGACACTCCTTAATCTTGCTTGACTTGAGCCCCATGATTTTGCGTATATCGGCTGCGCTGTAGTTGACAAGGCCGGTCCCCAATATTTTATTATCATCCATTTTAAATTCTACAGGCGCTCCGACACTAAATTCACCTTCCACACCAACAATACCGCTTGGAAGAAGACTTTTGCCTTTTTTAAGTATTGCGGCTGCGGCCCCGCTATCAATTTTGATAACACCCCTGGGCTTCAAACTATAAGCGATCCAGCATTTACGCCCTGCAAGTTTTTTCTTTTTTGGAACAAAAAAGGTTCCATGCTCTTTTCCGGAAAAAATCTTTTTCAAAATATCAGGTTCTGCGCCACCGGCAATTACCATGGGTATCCCCGCTGCAGTAACCTTTTTGGCGGCATTTATCTTTGTAATCATTCCCCCGGTTCCAAGGGCGCCTGGAATATCGCTTGCAAGTTTCTCAATGCTCTTTTTTATCGTGGATACAACCGGAATCAGCTCTGCGTCCGGAATGCTGCGAGGATCTTTATTGTAAAGCCCGTCAATATCGGTAAGATTGACTAAAATATCTGCATCCATCAGCATTGTAATCATGGCGGCAAGATTGTCATTATCTCCAAATCTAATCTCTTCCACGGCAACAGTATCGTTTTCGTTAATAATCGGAACAAACTGCCATGACAACAATGTGCTTAAAGTGTTTCGAGCATTTAAGTATCTTTTTCGGTTGCTGAGATCTTCGCTGGTCAGAAGAATTTGAGCCACCTTTTTTCCATATCGGGCAAATGCCTTTTCATACTCCATGATAAGTCCGGCTTGACCAACAGCGGCAATTGCCTGCCTTTTGGGGATTTCATCCGGCCTTTTGGAAAGACCGACTTTCCTTATCCCTGATGCCATAGCTCCGGATGAAACAAGGATAACCTCCATTCCTCCATCAATAAGATAACAAATCTGCCTGCTGATGGACCTGACAGCTTTTAGGTTCAATCCATTATCTTTGGTAAGGACTCCGCTGCCAACCTTGACAACAATACGCCTTGCGCAATCAAAACATGATTTTCTGATTTTATTCATGAAGCTTGTCCAATAACAGTTGAGCTACACCAAGACACCAGGATTATAATATAATTCTCCTAAAATTCATAATTCATAATTGAGGAATTTAGGAATTTAGGGATTGAGGAATTAAAGGTATTCTATTGATTTTAATCCCTTAATCCCCCAGTGACTAATGCGTTACGCTCAATAATTGAACGATTTGCGATTTTAGATGGTCAACCCCTTTTCCGGTAATCGCGGAAATTAATTCTATCCTCTTTCCCTTTGCAGCGGATTGAAATATATCTGCCGCTTTTTTGGCGCCTGGAATATCAAGTTTATTTAATACAACAATCTGAGGCTTTTTTGCAAGATTCTTGCTGTATAGCGCCAGTTCCATGTTTATAGTATTATAAACATCAAGGGGATGGTTCGTGTCAATAGAGGATATATCGATAAGATGAACAAGGATTCGAGTTCGCTCTATGTGTTTTAGAAATCTTATACCCAGCCCAGCCCCTTTATGCGCTCCTGATATTAATCCGGGTATATCAGCGACAACAAAAGGCTCTCCCCGAAAAGGCTCTTTCAGCTCGGTTTGAACTACGCCTAAGTTGGGTGTAAGTGTTGTAAAGGGGTAGCTGGCTATCTTGGGTCGCGCTGAAGAAATTACGCTGATAAGGGTGGATTTCCCTGCGTTGGGAAGACCGATAATACCTACATCCGCAAGGAGTTTAAGCTCTATCTTTAGAGTCAGTGTTTCGCCGGGTTCACCCGGCTGGGCAAACCGTGGCGCACGGTTTGTTGACGATTTAAACCGTACATTTCCCTGGCCGCCTCTGCCGCCTTTTGCTATCACAAAGGCTTCGCCAGGTTTAATAAAGTCTTTTATCAGGTGGCCGGTTTCGGCATTAAAAATTAGGGTGCCAAGGGGAATTTCTATTTTAAGATCTTCACCGTTTTTGCCTGCTTTTTTTTTGCCTTGTCCGCCAGCGCCATTTTTAGCTTTCAGAATATTCCTGTATCGAAACTGATACAGAGTGCGTCTTCGTAATGTTGCCACAAAAACAACATGACCACCTTTTCCGCCGTCTCCTCCATCCGGTCCTCCGCGGGGTATAAATTTTTCACGCCTGAAACTTACACATCCGCGACC
>JAPVVG010000258.1 GCA_028571455.1 Desulfobacteraceae bacterium
GGAGCGCTTGAAAAAGATTTGCTGATGGCACAGTATAGAGATGAATTTAACTGGACAGAACAGATAAAGCTATCCATTGATCCTGAAAAAACCGAGGCTATTCTGGAAAAAAGTGAAAGCGCCAGCCAAGAGGGTTGTACGATGTGCGGCGAGTTTTGTGCGATTAAACTTGGTAAAATAAAAAAATAATAGAATGCCGATGCTTACAGATCTTCAGGGCCAGATTGAAAAAATTACATATTCGGATGAGGAAAGCGGTTTCACCATTGCAAAGCTAAAGGTGGACGGACAGCGGGAACAGGTGACCGTGGTCGGGAACCTGATGTCTCCTGTTCCGGGTGTAATCCTCAAGATGAAAGGGGAATGGACAAATCATCCCAAATACGGCAGGCAGTTTAAGGTAATTGATTACAAGACGGCTGTTCCTGCAACCGTTTATGGGATTAAAAATTATCTGGGCTCAGGCCTCATTAAAGGTCTCGGGCCGGTCATGGCCGGCCGCATCGTAAAAAAGTTCGGCATAAAAACTCTAGATATTATTGAAAATAAAATTGAAAAACTGGCTGATGTAGATGGTATTGGGGAAAAACGTATTGCCATGATCAAAACATCCTGGGATGAGCATAAAGATATCCGGGATGTGATGCTTTTTCTGAAGACTTACGGGGTCAGCACAGGCTACGGCGTAAAAATCTTCAAACAATACGGAAACAGATCAATAGAGGTCGTGCAAGGAAACCCGTATTGCCTTGCAACCGATATTTCAGGCATCGGTTTTGCTATTGCCGACAGCATCGCGAAAAAACTTGGATTCCCCAACGATTCTGAATTAAGGGTCAAAGCGGGCATCCTTTATGTGTTAGACCATCTTGCAGACAAAGGGCATGTCTTTTACCCTTATGAACCGCTTATAATTGAGAGCGTCAAAATACTTCAGGTCAACAGGGAAATCGTTGTAAGGGCTATTGATGCTACGGTAACTGAAGGAAAAATAATTATTGAGGACATTAACGAAACTGCTGAAGAATTCAAGACATACAATAAAGCTGTTTACCTGTCTAAATTTCTTTTTTGCGAAACCAGAATTGCTTTTTTGCTGAAGAGGCTTGTAAATTCGCCTAAATCAATCCGCAATGTTAAGGCAGATAAAGCCCTGGAATGGGTGCAAGGGCAAATCGATGTAACTCTGGCAAAAAATCAGGCAGCGGCAATAAGATCCTCTCTTGAAAACAAGGTAATTGTTATTACAGGCGGACCCGGCACAGGCAAAACAACAATTATCAACGCCATAATAAAAATCTTTTCCGGGCTTAAAACAAAAATAATGTTAGCCGCGCCTACGGGCAGGGCGGCAAAACGGATGAACGAAACTACGGGTCACAGCGCTTCTACTATTCACAGGCTGCTTAAGTTCAGCATCCAAAAAGGAGGATTTCAGAAAAACGAAGAAGATCCGTTAAATTGCGACCTGCTGATTGTTGACGAAGCCTCGATGATAGACACAATTTTGATGCACCATCTTTTGAAGGCCATCCCTATTGGCGCCACCTTTGTCCTTGTCGGCGATGTTAATCAGCTTCCTTCTGTAGGACCAGGAAATGTTTTAGGCGATATTATTAAATCCGGCATAATACCGGTGATCGAACTTAACGAAATTTTTCGCCAGGCTAAGAAAAGCCGGATTATCATTAATGCTCACAAAATCAACAGAGGAATTATTCCGGATATCAAGGCGCAAGATTCATCCGGATCAAGGAAAGATTTTTATTTCATACACCAGGAAGACCCTGAAAAGGTCCTTGAGATTATTATCGAGCTTGTCAAGGAACGTATCCCTCGCCGGTTCGGCTTTAATCCAATTGAAGAGATCCAGGTTTTAACACCTATGCATAGAGGCGTTATAGGAGCCGAAAATCTTAATGCAAAATTGCAAATGGCTCTCAATCCCGGCAAAGATACGGTAATATGCGGCAACAGGGACTTTAAAGTTAACGACAAGGTGATGCAGATTAAAAATAACTATGAAAAGGATGTTTTTAACGGGGATATCGGCAGAGTAGTCAGTATCTCCACTATAGACAGGGAAGTAATTATATCCTTTGACGGCCGCAGGGTGACATACAGCTTTACAGGTCTTGATGAAATTATTTTAGCTTACGCTATTTCGGTTCATAAGTCACAGGGCTCCGAATATCCGGCTGTAGTAATTCCGATCCTTACACAGCATTATATCCTCTTGCAGCGCAATCTCATTTATACTGCAGTAACCCGTGGTATAAGTCTGGTTGTAATGGTTGGCACAGGTAAAGCTCTGGCTATCGGGGTGACTAACGATAAAACCCAAAAAAGATTTACATACTTGAGGTATCGATTATCGTAAAGAAAGGATCATAAGGGGTCTGGGCCTGCCTGCATGTCGCACGCAGATTCTCAAAACTGCGTAGCATCTTTGACGCCAAGCGATTTAAAAATCCTAAAAATCGCCCGGGAACTGTTAAGGGTATACAGATGAATCCCCCGAACATCATTGTATATAAGATTACGCAGTTGCTCTGCTGCCCAGTGAATGCTTATTTCTTCAAAATATTTATCATTTTCGGCCCGTGCAACAGATCTTAAAAGGCCGGCAGGAAAACGTGCGCCTCCGGCTAATTCCGCCATACGAATCATTCCCTTGCGGGTTGTTATGGGCATAATACCCGCAATAACAGGGACATGGATACCGGCTAATTCACATCGCTCACAAAAATCATAGAAATCCCGATTATCAAAAAACATCTGGGTGACTATATAATCGGCTCCGGCATCGACTTTTGCCTTAAGATATTCAATCTCCTTGAGCCTGTTCGGAGTTAATGGATGGCCTTCCGGAAAACCGGCAACACCAATACAAATGTGCGGATAATTCTTCTTTATAAATGATACAAGATCTGCGGCATAATCAAAACCATTGTCAGGATGTTTCCAGACCGCCTCACCCTTTGGAGGATCCCCTCGAAGTGCAAGGATGTTTTCAATACCGCTTTCAACATCTTTTTCAAGAATCGACATTATCTCATTTCTTGTCGAACCCACACATGTTAGATGAGCAACCACCGTTAAACCAATCTCTTTTTGAATTCGCACAACCAGGTTGGCTGTATAATCCCGCGTTGATCCGCCAGCCCCGTAAGTAACACTTGCATAAGAAGGTTTGAGCTGCATTAAATCTGAAACAGCCTGCAAAAGTTTATCAAATCCAGCTTCTGTTTTAGGTGGAAAGAATTCAAAGCTCAAAGAGGGTCTAATTGAATTAAGTATTTCTTTTACAAGCATCATATATCCTTTTTTGTTTTACAAACTTTCTCAACGATTTAAATTTTATCTTGCTTTCCATATCTTCATTGTATTATTTTTATAAATCGAAAATATTAATAATATAAAAGAGTTGAAAAATTCAAGCGAAATATTTTTTAGAGTTTAACTTAATATAAGAATACATGGAAACATTTTCCAGATATATAGTCCTATATCACGGAAAAGATTTACATCTATTAACAATGATAAGCTGACCGCTCGCTAATGCTCGCTCTCGCTGCGCTCGTCAGCTTATCGAACTGCGAGATGAGCCGATTGAGCTGGATAGGCTCCGCTCACGCTCCGCCTATCAAGCTCAATCGAGCCGACCCCCTTCGGGCTTCGCTCTGCTCGGTCGGTTGGCACGGCAAATTGCATTCAGGCTTCGCCTGATGCAATTTCCGCCCCCAACCGACTGCGGCTCATCTCGCAGTTCGTTAGATTCTTGAGGAAAGAATTATGTACAAAGTTGATATTAACAATAAGAAATTAATTGAGCTCTCATCTACGAAATATGCTGACCTTGGCTTAAAAGAGCGCTTTGATATTCAAGAATGGATCGAAAAAAGCCCAACTATTCTTGGAGAGGATCTCCTTGTTATCGGGAAGGAGGTAACACTTCGATCAGGAAGACGATTAGATTTGTTATGTATAGATAAGAATGCATCTCTTGTTATTGTAGAATTGAAAAGAGATGATTCTGGGACTGAAGTTGAATGGCAGGCTATAAAGTACGCGTCGTTTTGCTCAAACTTTCTTTCTGATGAGATTTTTCAACACTTTGCGAGATATTTAGTGTCTTCAGAATATGAAGCTCAAAAGAAAATAGAAGAATTTATCGCGGTAGACATTGAAAATCTTAACCAATCCCAAAGAATAATATTGGTGTCGAATAAATTCAACTCAGAGATTATTTCTGCGGTTTTATGGCTGAGAGATTTTGGTGTCAATGTTCAATGCGTAAGGTTGGCCCCATATGTTGACAGCGATGATGAACTTTTTATCAAACCTGACGTTATTATCCCTCTTCCAGAAGCAAAAGACTATATTGAAAAAAAAGAAATAAAACTAAGGGAAAAACCTGGGGTTCAGATCGAATGGACAGGATATTGGTTTGTAAACGTTGGCGATGGGACACACAGGACCTGGGAAGACAATAGAAAGTACGGTTTCATCGGGGCTGGGCAAGGAAAATGGTATTCAGATGCTCTTAAGCGCTTGACTGTGGGTGACAAAATTTATGCCTACATGAAAGGACTTGGTTATGTTGGTTTTGGCGAAGTAACTCACAAGGCAGTTATGATAAAGGACTTTATTGTTCCCGAATTCGACAAATCCTTACTTGAATTAGAACTGAAAGCTGAACGACCCCAGAAAAATAGTGACGATGAAGATCTGTCTGAATGGGTTGTAGGCGTGAAATGGATTAAAACTGTTTCGAAACAACATGCCAAGACATTTGTTGGTGTATTTGCAAATCAAAATGTAGTTTGTAAGTTGAGACATGAACAAACTTTACGTTTTGTTCAAAAAGAATTTGATTTGCGAATCTAACCTGTCAGTTCTCGTGCCAAGATAAATCCGAGACCTTGGAATTGGGAGAAATCCCATGAAATTGGTTGTTGTTATCCAGTGGGTGAGAGTCGTAATGGCTCAAGTCCCATCTAACTGAAGTTTAGCCAACAGGTTAGTA
>JAPVVG010000259.1 GCA_028571455.1 Desulfobacteraceae bacterium
ATCGGCAATCTATTTGGTGTAACATATTCATCAGTGAGCCATAGTATCCGTGCAGTGAGTGATAGGCTGAAAAAAGATAAGGTATTGAGGCAGAAAATAAACGGCCTTTATTCACTATTCAAGATTTGACACCCATATTCAGACCCATACCATAGAAACCCTTTTTAGTTTTATTCCCATAAAACCCTCTTCCTGGACAACGCTTCCATCTTCTCCTATCCAGGCTGTATGGGAAGCCCCCATAAAATCGATAGAGACTTTCTTTGTATTTTGTCTGCGTCCCATGATGTTCAGGGTCTCGCACCCCACCATGGTGACACGGACAGGCCGCTGTCCCATGGTAGTCGGATCAAACACAAGAAATGTTTCAGTCTTATCAGGTTCCAGGCCTGAAACCCATGCTGCGTTCATAACCACATCAGCCAGATAGAGTTCTTTGTCTATTGGAATCTCCGACTTTTGTTCGCCGATAAAAACAGTAAGTATCTTGCCTTCGACCTTTCCACGACACTTAAAACGGAAAAGGTTGGACCGTAAATCAAAAGCAAATGAGGCCAATGTGAGGTCAGAATGGAGCTTTTCCTTAGTCTGGATATAAATATCCTCTATTGTGCCAAGAGTATTGATCTGCATGTAAACAGATTCGGACAGGCAATACCCGTTGTTTTCCGGCTTAAAGCAGCGGTGAGCGTATCCTATCTTCCTGTCTTGATGGAAGATATTCATCCATCTTTCTTTTTCAGATATTTTTACGGCATCCAAAGGAGAAGGAATATAATGAATCTCTTTCTGAAAAAAACCGAGGCGGGTACCTAAAAGAAACATAAAAAGCAAACCGCAAAGTATCGCTGCAATCAGGCCAGGTTTTAGTCTCTTTATGCGAATTTTCATTATAATATTTTCATACCATAAAAATTCAGATATATAAAGCTCCCAAAGAATTCCCCCTTTGAAGGGGGATTAAGGGGAGCGAACCCTTAGCCCGCGTTGCTGAATATTCTTTACGTTTCTTCTGATTTCTGCCATAATTTTTTAATCTTTGGCAATATGAGTATTGGAGGTTTTAATGAACGACACTGTTCGCCAGCGAGTTATCAATGAATACATTCAGAAAGATCCGTTTGCCGCACATTTGGGAGCGAAAATCGAAATTGTAGAACCTGGTCACAGCCGCGTTTCACTTACTATAACTGAGGAGATGACCAATTTTCACGGCACCACTCATGGTGGTGTGATTTTTGCGTTAAGCGATATGGCATTTGCAGCCGCGAGCAACTCCCATGGGTTGCTGGCGGTTGCTTTAAATGTCGGCATCAACTTTTTGAAGGCTACCAAACCAGGAGACCAACTGGTAGCAGAGGCAAAGGAAGAACATATCGGAGGAAGGGTGGCGTTGTATGACATAACTGTGCGCGACGAGCAAACCGGGGAATTAGTAGCTAAGAGTCAAGATTTGGCATATCGAAAGAATGAGCGCTTTGTATAAATAAAGAAGCGTTTATTGCACAGTACTACAATAAACCAAAACCTATGAAAAAGATAAAACTTTCGATTTAGATATACCTTTCAAAAAATGATACAGCTTTGCCCTGTTCCTTTCAAGCGCCTGGTTCGGCGTATTAGCATGCTTCCTTGCGGTCATGATCGCTCCCGATAAGCCCATGTTTGCCGCAGCAACCGTGTCGGCGGGTTCGGCGGCTGGAACTGCCAGTTCCACGACTGGCTGGACAAAAAACCCAGCAGCAGCGTCAGGAACTGCCGCGGGGCACGGACGAAGACCGGCAGTGAACGCAAGCCGATCGTCACAACCCGAGGGGACACCAGCGCCCGGCGGACCTGCCGCAACCACTCCTCCGAGGTCAGGCGGTAATCCTCGGTCCCGTCTACCTCTTCGACGAGGTCGAAGTACCCTTCAGCACACCGCCACAGCTGTCCAGGCTCGGGGTAGTACCCGCCCCACCCCTGCTCCAGCACCGCCCAGTGGAAGTCATCTGACCCCCGGCGGAAGGTGAACGGACTGTGCAACAGCGCCAGCGGGTCCGACGGCTTCCGAAGGACGTGGATCGTAGACGTGGCGAACCGCCGGGCTGGGGATGCCGGATCGATCAGCCGGTGGACCGTGGAGAACAGATGTCGGTACACATCGTCCGTCCGCCCGCTCGCCACGTCGTCTGGCCGGACAAAGTGTTCTATCGATCCGTTGGCGATCAGCCCGTCGAACGTCCCATCCCACTCCCTGGGGACCGCTCGGTAGTCGAGCAGGTGGACGTCGAGGCCGTTGCGGCGGCAGTGGCAGACTTGCTCTGTGTTGACCGTGATGCCGACACCAACGGTCCCGCGGTGCTGGGCCCGCTGGAGGACCGTCCCGTACCCACAGCCGATATCCAGCAACCGCCCGCCCGCCCTACACTGCACCTGATCCAACAGGTAGTCGTGCTGATTCGTCTGGGCCTGCTCAAACGGCAGATCGGGGTTACCGTGGTAAATCCCCTCGGTCAGGTCGAACAGGCCGCAGGCCGGGAAGAACCGATCGACCGCCGAATAGCAGGTTACAACCGTCCCCCACGGCTGCACACCCGCCGGCTGGGCATCGGTCGATATTCGGGAACTCGCCACGCTCATAGTATCTTTACCTAACTATTGATGAGTGTTCGTAATGCTGCGCCGCCGAACATAAAGCTGAGGGGCTGGGCAACGATAACTGAAAAACTGTGATAAAGATAAAAACTACCGGTCAAATACTACCTTTCAAAAACGGCACGGCTTTGCCCAGTCCCTATCAAGCGCCTTGTTCAGCAATTTACTTTATGCGACGTCTCGCATCGGTCTAACTTGTGGGAAAGGAAGGGAGCGTTTCTCGGAATCAAAATGATGAATAACATCTTCAATCACTTCACATAACTCCATATATACCTGTTGCGGGTCATTACCGTGAATCCCTGTTATAAGATCAGGACACTTGCCTATGTAAACCTGGTCTTCTTCACTCCACTCCACCCATTTGTGGTATTTGTCACTTGTCTTCATTTTTTTACCTCTTCAATTGCTTGCCTTACTTCTTTTTCCTGATACCGCTTGGAATCTTCACCTGATTTTCCACTGATGGTTACGGCACCCGGATAAAGAGCGTGCGTGTATTTTCTATGAGATCCTTTACCTGTCCCTTTGATCTCGTAGAACCCCGCTTCAACAAGATCTTGTATCAATTCTCTTATTTTCTTTGCCATAGTTTTGCTATGCCCTAATTTTGATTTTTCTTTATCTACTTGGCCGAATAATTAGTCTGTGAACATTCACTATTTTTTAGAATAATAATTAATGTAGCTACTCAGGTGCGGGCCGAAAACCTTGCCAATCAAGGCCGCAGCGCTTTTTCCCATCGCCTGAATCTTTTAATGTTAACGGGTCTGCTTTTGACTCTTATTCATTCCTATCAAGAGTCAAGAGCAGACCCTTTGCCTTTGCCCTTATTCTTTCCATAACTTTCCAATATTTGAAATAGCCCATACAACAAATACTCATTCCTTACACTTCCTGAAAACTTCAATGAATCATCTTCATATGATCTATATAAATACTGCTTATTCATTTTCTTGTTCTGGTTGCTTTTTCACTATCCAATGTTCTATCGGTATTAATGTCATCTTAATCTTATTGGCCTCGAAAAATGTGGTCAAGCCTACGGTTGACCCTTGCTCAAAATTAATAAGGGTCAAAGGCAGACTTGACCCCTTGCCTAGAAGTCAGGCCACTTATTGTTGATCTCTTTCCTTCGGCAAATAAGCCTCTCTTACGGGGGAAAACACTTCAATACCCACCGAGTCTTCAAGGATTTCCGCACCATGTTCAACACCACTCGGAATACACCAACTATCGCCAGGCATCACGTCGTATTCTTCCGAGCCAATTGAAAGACGAATTCGGCCATTTACGAGGTAACCAGTCTGTTCATGGGGGTGGGCATGTTTAGGTAACCGACTGCCTTTTTTCAGCAAGAACTCGGTCATCAAAGTCCTTTCCCCGTACACTAGCGTCTTCTGTGAGATTCCCGGAATGGCAAGAGTGTATCCACTTTCACTGTGTTTCTGGTACATACTCGATTTCCTTTCTACCTGTGCGATTTCCTCTACTGAATTGTAAACCTATAATCCGATGGACGCCCCCTATTAGCTCCCCCGGTTGGTTTTTCACTATCCAATGTTCTATCGGTATTAATGTCATCTTAATCTTATTGGCCTCGAAAAATGTGGTCAAGCCTACGGTTGACCCTTGCTCAAAATTAGCAAGGGTCAAAGGCAGACTTGACCCCTTGCCTTTCAGGGCCTTGTTCTCCGGCGGTATCAAGTGCGATAGGGGTCAAAGTAAAAACACGAGCGAGTCGACCTGCTTTGTGCAAATCCCCTCTACGAAGAGCATCTCGTACATCATCAAGCTTCAATGCATCATCAAGGGACAAATAAGGCGACCAACCTTCATCAGTATCGATCAGTTCGATTTCAACTTCGGCCACATATTGTCCTTCGTGTACTAATTTTTTATGTTGTCTCTTCCTCATGATATTCTCTGAAATCACTTGACCATTTGGCTGGATCCGGCCTGTGAACATTCACTATTTTTTAGAATAACAATTATTGTAACTACTCAGGTGGATAGGCTGAAGACTGTTAGGAAAAAGCGTATTTTAAAGCCATGTTTGATGCAAGAATCAGACCCGCCCGCCTCGCCTGAGCTCGCGACCCGCCTGCCATGCATTAAATATGCCCTATTCATTTTGTTAATTATGCTGGCAGGAACAAGGCGGCAAAACTAAGTCATGCGAAATAGAGGCATTGCGGGCAAGTGGCGGGCAGGTATTTCCGCCTACGTGAGTAGTTACAAATTAATAAAGCGCTCTTTACTGTTGTTTAAAATATAATTCTTGAGTTGTGAATTTGATGTTGATATCGAAATGTCTCAAAACGTCAGTGCCTATAAATCCGTTTATTCCTAAATCAGCTTGAATATCACCAAACTCAATTTCAACATTCTCCAATGATATTTGATCTATAGTTATTTTATTCACTTCCTGGTTGATAACTTCTTGAGTTCCACCGCCAATACCAACTAATCTTTTGACAAATGAAGGCTTTTTATAATTGAATTTGACTAAATCAATATCTATAGCAGTTGTCGCAGAACCTGTATCCAAAATACAATTATCGATTTTTATGTCTTCTCCTTCGTATTCTATATCTATGGAAATCCAAATCAAACCATTTCTAAAATTAAAATTCATCTCAAAATTCCTTTAACAGGTACATTTTCAATTATAAAATCCATAGGGGTTGTAGGTAGCGAAAATAAAACGTTCATACCTTTCTTTTTATGTTGTTGATATGCTTTTCTAATTTCCTTTCCATCTTCACTAACCCTTAAAACATTTCCTTCTAATATTTTATATTTAGTTTCAGATATTTTTTCTTCAACGACATCTCCGATTAAAATAAATTTATTTGGGTGTTTCTGTCGAATTTCTGTCCATTTCATTTTTTCAACTCCTTGAGTAAATGTTTATAAAGCCTTTAAATTGTCATTATTCTTTTCCTGCAGAGCTTCTTTGGCTAAGAAGTCTAATTTTCCTGAATTTGAGTCTTCTTTAATTTGCTTATCCCATATTTCCCAGTCCTTTTTAGCAAACCACTGCCTCAAATTGATATATTCATGTTTGGGCAATTCTTCAATTTCCTTTTTTATTTCAGCTATCTGTGCCATTTTTAACTCCTATTTTTATTTATTGGGTTCGTTAAGCTTAGCGACGAGCTTACGAGTCTGCTGGAGCATCTTGTGTACGCCCGGCATGGGCGTGAACTTATCTGCCTGTGAGTGTTCGCACGCAGACAGGTGGGGTGACCTGTCCGCCTCGGGTGGGAAGTCCCCTGTACGTGAATCCTGTTAATATTTGATATATTAGCAAAAATATTAGCCAAAGGCAAGTCATAGATCCCGTCATCGAGGGGCGGAATCGTGAGGTTTTGTCTGAAGGGCTGGAGCAAAACGGAAGGCGAGCCGCCTTTGAGGTGTCTATGGGGAGGCTTCGCCCCTATTCAGACATTTCCTGGCTTAAGGATGGGCAACGGTTCCCATGTGACGAAAGGGATTATCCGGCGCTTAAATCGGCCCAGATCATCGTAGTACATGACGTCGAACACATCTTCATCCTGGCTGAAATGCTGGTTAGCCCTGTGCAGCGAGGCGTAAGACGGAATGATTCCGATGTTGTCTTGAGCCAGAAGCCGTTTGCGGACGCCCTCTGGATTGGCGATAGAAATGGGAAGCTTTCCCTCGTGGATCGCCAGGAACATGCGCATCGTCTCCACCATTCTGCCGATAGATTCGCCTCGCAGCTCAACCTTGAAACCCTCTTGCCGGTATGAGGACGGGCGCGAAACGGTAAGGTCTATGTGCGTTGTGTTGCCCCCTCGCTTAATCTCCCACGGGTGCCCACCTACTCTTCTTTTGGGATGCTTTCCATCGATCCAATCGGCAAACTCCTGCTCGGAGGCTGGATCTATGTCCAGAAGCCCTTCGTGCCGGCCGTCGGCATATCGGCTATACATTTCTCGACCAGACAAAGATTCATCGACTGTCTCCTCTTTGCGCTTCCCGGCTATATAGGCGATTTTGCAATACTGGAAGTAATCAGCCGCTGTCATGGACGAGACTTCCGTGTTCTCCGCTTTGAAGAAAAAGCCATCTTCGACCAGACGCACCAGCTTCCTGGTCCTGTCCTTGCCAAGTTCATTATTCAGGCGGTAAACATCAGGAAGGGAGGCGCGTATGAGAGCATTGGGGGCGACACCGTATCTGTGACGTAACGGGTAATCGACCTGAATTCGTTTGTTGGCCTTTATCCAGTCTTTCCGGGCAGCTTTGAGCCATTTGCGCGCGGATGCGATTAGTGGTTCCCATACCGTAGCCAGTTGACCATGGTTTTCAACAGAATAAGAAGAGGCTCCCATGAAGTCCATTGCTCGCACGCACTTTTTCGGTTCGACCTCCAGGCTGCCACCTCTACCATCAATATGAGTGATGTAGAAAGTGTGCTTGTACTTGTTGACATGCAGGTGATTCCATTTTTTCCCCTTGTCAGGAAACAAGATATTCCAAACGCGGTCCAAAACGGACAACTCGTAGGAGAAATCACCCAACTCCTTCACTAAAGCGAAAGTTGAGGCTGTCAGTTCCATTGCTCTTCGTTCCCATATTTTTCTTAGTTGCCTATTTCTGCCAAACAATTAGTCTGTGAGCATTAACTATTTGTAACAACTCAGGTGGATAGGCTGAAGGCTGTTAGGAAAAAGCGCATTTTAAAGCGTTATGTATCCGCTGTCTTCCCTAACTTTTCTATCTCTTCCGTAGTGGGAAGATCTTTAAGATCCTTTAAATCAAATATTTCCAAAAATTGCCTGGTGGTCGCATAAATCAAGGGGCGGCCAGGAATTTTCTCGCGCCCTAAAATCCGTATGAGCTTGCGTTCAAGGAGCATGCGAACAATTCCCCCGCAATCAACACCTCTTATATGTTCGATATCACTTCTTATAATCGGCTGTTTATAGGCAACAATTGCAAGCGTCTCCAGGGCGGCTTTGCTTATACGAACCGGTTTTGTCCTGATTAAGCGTTTGATCCATTTTGTATATTCGGGTCTTGTGCGAATCTGATAACCACCCGCAACTTCGTGCAAATAAAATCCGCCTTTGCGGGCTTCATATTCATCTGAAAGAGCCGAAAGAGCATCCTGTATCTCCTTTGTATTATTTAAGGCAAGCACACTCTTAATCCGGTCTATTGTAAGTGAAGAGCCGGAAACAAACAGCAGTGCTTCGATAATGCTTTTAATATTTTCCATCATAAATAAAAAAGTCTGATAATGCCTGTATGAACATGCTGAACAATACGAACAAGGCTGAGCTTAACCATTTCAAGGACTGCAAGAAAGGTTAATATAATCTCACCCTTGTTGGCATCTGAAGAAAACAGCTCGCCAAAGGTTATTGATTCTTGCTTTTCAAGTAAATCCACTATCTGGGTAATCCTGTCTTTTACAGAGATTTTGTCTGCAGTTAAATCCAGCCTTTGATCATCGGAAATATTTTCAAGTATTTTTCTAAATGCATCGATAAGTTCAAACAGGCCGACATTAATGATTTCATCTTCATCGGCTGTTGAATAATCCTCTTTATCAATAGCTCTGATAAAAGTATCTTCGCCCAGAATACTCCTTGCGCCCAGATATTCGGCAGCCGATTTTGCCTGCATGTATTCAAGCAGGGGTTTTGTGAGCTCCAGGCGGGGATCCTCTTCAGAGTCTTCATCCTCATGAACATGAACAGGCAAAAGCATCTTCGACTTTATATGGGTCAAGGTGGCTGCCATGACAAGAAAGTCTCCGGCAAAATCTATGTTCATCGACTTCATCCATTCCAGATATTTCAGATACTGGTCGGTTATTAAGGCTATTGGAATATCATAAACATCTACCTCGTTTTTTTTTATAAGGTAAATTAAAAGGTCCATCGGACCTTCAAAAACACCATCAAGTTGTACTTTATAGATTTCGTCTGGCACAATTAATTCTCTTAAAATTCATAATTCATAATTTAGGAATTGCGAATTGAGGAATTTAGGAATTCGCTTCGCTTAATTGCGAATTTAGGAATTTAGGAATTAAAGGTATTCTATTAATTTTAATCCCTCAATCCCTCAATCCCTCAATCCCTCAATCCCTCAATCCCTCAATCCCTCAATCCCTCAATCCCTCAATCCCTCAATTCCTCAATTCCTCAATTCCTCAATTCCTCAATTCCTCAATTCCTCAATTCCTCAATTCCTCAATTCCTCAATTCCTCAATTCCTCAATTCC
>JAPVVG010000260.1 GCA_028571455.1 Desulfobacteraceae bacterium
CCATATCGCGAGCTGAATGATATGGTAAAGCGTTTTGCTGCCTGCTTAAATGACTTTGGCATAAAAAAAGGTGACAGCGTAGCCATCCTTCTCCCGAACCTTATTCCCTGCGTTGTCAGCTATTACGCCATATTAAAGATAGGCGGAATAGTTGTCATGAATAATCCCCTTTATTCAGACAGGGAACTATATCATCAATTCAATGATTCAGACTCAAAAGTTCTAATCACCCTTGATCTGCTTGGCAACCGGATGATAGATCTAAGACCGAAAACAAAAATAAAGCAGATTATTTATACATCTATCGGCGATTATCTTCCCTTTCCAAAAAATTTGCTGTTCAAGCTTGTCGCCAAAAAGAAAAAACTTGCCGCAAATGTTAAACCTGCTGACAATCTTTATAAATGGAAGGATGTTCTGGCAAACTATTCTCCAAAGCCACATCCTGTGGAAATCTCTTTTGATGACGTTGCAATGTACCAGTATACCGGCGGAACAACCGGTGTTTCAAAAGGTGTAATGCTGACACATGCAAACCTGAGCAAACAGATACAGCAGATTTCAGCATGGTTTCCAACATTTACAAAAGGAAATGAAATAATGCTTGGCTGCCTTCCATTCTTCCATGTTTTCGGTCTTTCGCCTTGCATGAACTGGTCTATACACATGGGATGGGAGATTGTTCTTGTCCCAAAGCCTCAGCCACAACCTCTTATCGAAGCTATTAACAAATACAAGCCTACAATAGTGGCATTTGTCCCGACAATGATAATCGGAATGCTTAACGATCCTGATATTGTTAAGGCGGATATCACTTCTATTAGAGGCTGCTTTTCCGGGAGCTCTCCCCTTCCCATTGAAGTTATTAAAGATTTTGAACAAAAGACAGGAGCTGTTATTGTAGAAGGGTTTGGCTTAACCGAGGCCACCCCTGTAACCCATGTAAACCCCTTTGTTGATGGAAAGAGAAAAGTTGGAAGCATTGGCCTGCCTATTCCGGATACACAGTGCCGCATAGTTGACCTGGTTGAGGGAAAAACAGATGTTCCTGTTGGAGAGACAGGCGAGCTTCTTATTAAGGGGCCCCAGGTTATGAAAGGTTACTGGAATATGCCGGAAGAAACAGAGGCGACCTTAAAGGACGGCTGGCTTCACACAGGAGATATCGCCAGGATGGATGAAGACGGCTACTTTTTTGTTGTTGACCGCAAAAAGGATATGATTATATCCGGCGGGTTAAATGTGTATCCGCGCAACATTGAAGAGGTCTTTTATGAGCATCCCAAGGTGCTGGAAGCTTGTGCCATCGGAATACCGCATCCAACCCGAGGTGAAGCGATTAAAATTTTTGTTGTGCTGAAAGAAGGAGAAACTGCAACACAGGAAGAACTTCTTGAATTTTGCATAAACAGGATGGCCAAATATAAATTTCCAACAGAAATCGAATTCAGAAAAGAGCTGCCAAAAACTAATGTGGGCAAAATATTAAAAAAGATTCTCAGAGAAGAAGAGATGATAAAAAGAAAAAAACAGGAAAGCAAATGAGGTAAGCCCGTTGCTCTGGTTCATTCTTGCTTTTGCAACAGCATGTTGCGTTGCCACAGGAGATGTTTTGACTATATTTCAGTTTATTGCAAAATTGTCTTGACTATTTTTCAATATAAGGAACCTGCGGCCCGGTTTTAAAATATGGTGACCGTGGAACTGTATCGGGCGGTTACAGCATGGAACGATATTGGACACGGTACATTTTCCTTGCATTTTATTAAGAATAAGGAACAGCTTGGTGCCATTGTCCTTCCTTTCACTATTTTTCCATTGTATTTCTTGCTTTCAGTACTGAAAGATGTTTATTATATTTCAATTCCTTACAAAAAATAGCATGGGTGGTGAATAATGCAAGAATATACAGTCATAAAAAAAGGGTCAAGTATCCACCACTGTATAAAAATTCCAGAGGATTTTTTATACAAAGATCTTGAAATAAAAATCCGACCTTTAAAAGATACGGGCAAGATAAGCATAAAACTTGAAAGCCTGTTTAAAAAATATCCAGACATAAAACCTTTCGTGGACATTAAAGATCCCAAAAAATGGCAGCAGGAATTACGCGATGAATGGAAATAGTGCATTATTGGACAGCAACATACTTATTTATTTGTCAAAAAATGAGCTGCCTTTTTCTATCCTTGATCAATTCGTAGCTCTGTTTGTTTCAATAATTTCGTATATGGAAGTTCTCGGATACAGGTTCAGCAATAGCAAGGAAGAAAATTTTGTTAAAGAATTGGTCTCTATGTTTAACGTTCGGTTTATTGATCAAGAGATTGCTGAAAATGTGATTGATATACGAAAGCAATATCGAATTAAACTTCCGGATGCAATCATTGCTGCAACTGCTAACACGGACGATCTATGTTTAGTTACAAGAAATATTGAAGATTTTAAAAATATAGATGTTAGAATATTAAACCCATTCGACTAATTATTTTGCAGGTTCCAGCGGGAATAGAATAATTTCCAGGCGATTTGAAAGGCGATAAATGTTTTACCAGTACCGGTAGCAAGTGTTAACAGGATGCGATCCCTGCGCTCGGCTATGGCGGACATAGCTTTGTTCACGGCAATTTCCTGATAAAAACGCAGTGGTTTCGTTCCGCCAATATCTTCAAATGGGATTGCATTGAAAGTATCGAGCCAGTTATTTTGTTCGGCGAAAATACGCCCCCATAATTCACCGGGGGTCGGGAAACGGGTGACGACCTTCTCTTCACCCGTTTTCATATTCATTTCATAAATCTCATTGCCGTTGCTGGAATAGGCAAAGGATGTATTTAATTTGCCCGCGTAATTTTTAGCCTGGGCCACTCCTTCGCCAACGAGCAGTTCATCGCTTTTGGCTTCCACCACGGCCAGCTTCTGGTTTTTATAAGTGAGCACATAATCGGCGATCAGTGGTTTGCCGCGCACACCCCCGATCTGAATTTTACCGATGGTGATGTGATGCTCGCGCAGAACCTTGGTGTCTTCGATAACACCCCAGCCGCTGTCTTTTAATTTGGGGTCGATGAGTTCGGCTCTGGTTTCCGCTTCGTTCATGGTTAGTCTTCCAATGCTAATTTATCATCCTTATTTAGAAGATTCTTTTTCGAGATAACGCTTCTGCCCAGTTCTTTTTCGGTTTCTTTCCTGGCATTTCCGGCAACCTTACCGCCGCGCCTGGCAACCTTTTTATTTTGAGGAAACGTATCCGGTTTCTCTTTTTTGGAAATCTCTGTGGTGACGCGCTCGCCTAACATTGTAAAAATCAGTTCCAAATCATCCATATGGTCGCGTAAATTTGCTTTTGATTTTTCAGGTAGATTTTTATACTTTTTATAGTCACCCGGCGTCATTCCAAATGTGGCTTTGGAAATCTCGGCAGTTAAAATGGCAAAGTCTTTTTGCTCTTCAATTCCGCGTTCTTTCCATTCATCGGTCAGATTCTGCCGTATGGCGATGCCCCTTAATCTTTTGTCAATCCAGTCTTGGGGATAGCCCTTTTTCTCATAAATTTCTTTCATCCGCTGTTGTGCAAGTTCGGGATTTTCTATTTCGTCCAGCCGGTCCTGACCCACCTGCGCCAACCAGCGTTTAAAAGGCTCGGCTTTTTTGGAAGGGATTGACTGGATTAAGCGCAGGGCGCCTTTGGTGTTGACGCAGTCTGTTTTATAACTTTTTCCATCTTTTGAGGGCAATTTCAGCTGTACCCAAATTGGGGACAACTGAATTTTTACAAATTCCCGCTGTTTTACTTTGCCCCAATATTGCCGTGGCGTAGGACTGTCGGTTAGAGCGGCGATGATATCCACAACTGAGTAATACCATTCATCTTCATGCCAAATCCGGCGGATTTTTTTACTCTGGAAAACAACCAATTTGTTTTTCGATTCATCCATAATTAAACCTTATAATTCTTGATTTACATAGGGACAATTTGTTCCTATGTAGTTGCCAAGTTCTTTATTTTTCAATTGACAATTGCGCTTCAAACGCTTTTTGCAGTTTGATACAACGCCCATTGGTACAGCGAGACATCCATGATTTTATGCGTTTCTCATTTTATTTTTGGTCTTTTACAGAGATCGCAAATATATATTTTGGGGACAGATGTAACCTGAACTTACCGGTAGTAATCTTTAAATTTTTCTGCAAAGCTTTCCAGTCTTATTCTAATTTCGACAACTATTGGATTTACTTCAAAAGGTTCAGCCAGAGCATTCGAGGCATAGGACCAAAACTCATGTGAAAGGTGTCTGCCTTTTGAAAATTGATCACGGTTAGACTCTAATAAATCGATACAAAATCTTTCAAGCTGGCTTGTTGGGACTAATAATTGACCGGCAAACCAATCTCCTTGTGTTTCATACCAATACAATTCTTTTGTTGGTCTCGACTGTAAATATTCGATAAATTCCTGTTCAGAATTAAAAGAAAGATCTTCATATAATGATTTATGCATAATGAAGTGGCCTATTTCATGCGCAAGAGTGAACCTGTATTTTTCCACAAAATTATCATACTGATATTCATCGATAAAAATCTTCATTCGATCAGCACTTAAAAAACCGCTTTGGCTGAAGATTCTATATAAATTGGGAAAAGGAACGATATGCAGGCCCAAGTCAGATTCAATTATCCACTCAATTGGTACTGGCAGCTTTAATGACGAATGGTATTTTTTCAGAAAATCTTCTACATATTCACCGACATGCCTATAGGTCAGATACGATGTCTTCAATGTCATCTTAATTCCTTCTTGAGTGCCTCAAGTAGTTCCTGAATTTTCGCCTTCTCAACGCCCTCTTTTCTTATAGATCTAAAAAGTACCGGCACCTCGGCCATCAATTCCTTATCGGAAACGATACCAACAGGAATTTTACCTGCACTAATGGTGGCTAAATCA
>JAPVVG010000261.1 GCA_028571455.1 Desulfobacteraceae bacterium
AAATAAAGAGAAATGCAACATCCGGTCAGGCCCTGGCTTAAACTATAAAATATTATTTTATGTTGAGAAAGGAATTCCGTTTAAGGTTATTAAACGAAAAGGCAAGTGGATTAATATTCAGCATGCTGATGGAGACAGGGGGTGGATTCACAAGTCTTTAGTCTGGTAAAAGGAAAAAAAGATGGCTAAGAAAAGAAAGACAAGAAAACAACTGCTAAAAGAACCTGATGAGTTTATAAATTTTTCATCCAGATTATTACAATCTGCGATAAAATATAAGGTTCAAATATCATTTGCCCTTGGTGTAATCGCATTGCTTGTAATTGTTGTTTCAGGCATTTACTATTTTTCAAATAAAGCCGAAAACAGGGCATTTGCCTTGCTGGATCAGGCTATAACCGGATATAATTTCATTGTAAAGGATAATGGACCTGAAAAGGCTTACCAGGATATTGGACAGGATTTTGATTTTATTATAAAAGAATATTCAAGAAGAGACGCCGCAAAACTTGCAGGGCTTATATATGCCAATATTTGTTACAATGCGGGCGATTATGAAAAGGCAATAGCCTTGTATGATAAATCTTTAAAAGACTTTAAAAATCACCCATCGATTAAAACATTTATCCTGAGTGGAATAGGTTACAATCATGAAGAAAAAAATGATTACAAGGCCGCAGCGAACTATTTTGAAATGATTGTTTCGCAATCAGGCGCTATCATGAAGGACGAGGCTCTTTTCAATCTGGGCCGGCTTTATGCGGCAATGGGTGAAAACGAGAAAAGCCTAACAGCTTTTAAGAAGATTATTTCCGACTATACCGATTCAATCTATATTGAGCTCGCAAGAGAAAAGGTAAGCGGTTGAGACCGTTGCAAAACACCCCCTTATTTTTCTAACAAACTGCCATCACAAATTGCGCTAACTGCGGGCTTTATGGGTTCTTTATTCTTCTCGTATCACAGCGCTTAAAAAACAGTTCACTTCCAGATTTCTATTTTCCTTATAACTCGGCCCGGATATTTTTTCTTTGTTTTACTCAGAAGATCAATTATGACAGCATTCTGATCAGGGCTTACGATTGCCCCTAATGACCCTTCAATGGTTACGTTTGAGAATTTCTTTCATTTTTTAAATATACTCAACGCTATGTTAAATCCTGGTTTTCATTGAATCTTCAAATATCTGAAACAGTTTTTTCATTTTATTTTCTAAAGATTTTGGCTTAATCCTGCTATAATCCGGCTCATAAAGCGTGACAGGAGTATCTTTAAGTATGCCATACTCTCCCTTTATCAGAAATACAGAATCGACTTTCAGGTCTTCGACTATTCTGTCTCTTTGTTCAATTGTCTTTGGGAAAAATTCCATGCAGATATCTTGTACTGTCCCAAAATTATCCAATCCTCTGCAATCAAGCGAGACCTGAAATTGGGAACCGGGGAATTCATAACTGTCTATGTGTATAATTTTTACAATTGTGGTTAATCCAATATTTGCAAGCAATGGCTCCGTGTCTTTAAATATCTTTTCTATTTCCGCATCACTTGCTCCATACCTGGATAACTCTTTTGAACATATTGCAGCTTTCTTCTTGTTAGCCGGCGGATTCTCTTTCCACCAGCCATAAGCGCCAAACAAACACATTGCCCCAACATCACATAAAAACTTACGTCTTGTTGTTTCTTTTCTCATGGTGATATCCTGCATGGAATTTAATTTTCCGGAGATTGTCCGACGCACATTTAGCGTCATTGCTTTCTTCTTTAACCTGCTTTGCTGCATCCTACCATAAGGATGTTCGAAGAAAAGGATTTAATAAATCAGACAAAATATATGTCTGCGATCTCCGCAAGAGACCAAAAAAATGAGAAGCGCATAAAATCATAGGCGCCCGCTGTACACATGGGCGTCCCACTGTATCTTCCTGCGTCCCGCAAGTTCACCCCCTTGATAGACATATGTCATAATAAAATAAAAAAAGCGTTGTATTATTTTATACAACGTTGTATAAATAATCACAACAGGCAGAAACAATGTAAAATGAGGGCAAGCAAAGAGAGGAGGTGAAAATGTATACAAATTTTGAAGAGTTATTTTCTGCAAAACGAAAGGCTCTCGGAAAAACTCTTAGGGAATTTTGTCGTGAGAATGGTTTTGATGCAGGTA
>JAPVVG010000262.1 GCA_028571455.1 Desulfobacteraceae bacterium
ACATCATACTGAAGTGTTATAGTAATTGTATGTTTCATCACGGTCTCTTTCTTTTTGGTTTTTGTTTCCAAACATAACCTTAGAAGGAGATCGTGATTTAATCAATTTTTAAATAAGCCACAACTTTTGAACGTTACCAATTGTTTAGAACGTCTAAACAAACATACATATGATGAGCCCTTTGCAAAACGCCCCCTTTTGCCTCCGCTCCGTCAAAGCACTCTGGCGGAAGCATTTTTCAAAAGTCTCATGATATCACCGCAAGAGAGTAAAGAGCAACTGCTATGCGTCCAACAATAAATTGAACACATCTGACACACGATTCAGGAGCTTAAGTTTTATATATTAGAATAGGAAGACGTTATTTGTCAAGAAGAGCATAAAAAATCTGTAAATATTCGGGACAGAGGGCAGTTCCAAAATAATTGCTTTTAATTAAACCTCGGGCTCCGCCCGAGCGACCCCACGAGGTTTTACCGTTCCGGCGAGAATATTGAACGGCAGAGTAAAGCGTTTTTTGAACATCGAACATCGAACGTTGAACGTTGAACATCGAATAATGAAATCGCTCCTGCCCGCCATCGCGAGCCCTACTCAAGGATCTTCGTCCTTTTGTTGCCTGCCCGCCATCGGCTTCGCCTTCAGGCGAGGCGGGCGGGTCGCTTCGCCAGTTTATAAATTGGCAGAATATCTTATTCAAAATTCGATGTTGGATGTTCGACGTTCATAGCCTTTTAGCTTGACGGCTACGTTCTTGATATTGGATTATAATCTACAGGAATCGCGATGCTTTTAGACCCCTTCGAGGGGTCTTCATCAAACCACCCGTTCTACGGGTGGTAGGTGATTATAAATGATTTGCGTAAGAAGACTTTGCAAAACAGGGAAATTGAGCCAAAGAGTCTTGTGCATGGAATTATTTTCTTTCCCGGTGAAGCAAAGTCAGCTAAAGAGTTACGACTCCAACTTGTGTAAGTTAATACTGGAAAAGTCCATATTATCAAATTAGCATTCTAACCAGCATTTCTCATGAACAACTCATAAAAGAATGCATAATATATCTGTATTATTGAAAATTATAACTATCTTTATCTGCTAAGCCGTTCAACACTTTGTTTATGGAATTTGTAACAAATTTTTTTATGATTTGTTCACCCTTTGGGCTAAACATAGATAGCAAAAAACCTTGACAATGGATATGTCGAGACTTTTCGCAACTCCTTGATGCGCAAGAGATTGGTGCAGGTCGAGTAAAAAACCGCTCAATTTAGGTTCTATTGGGAGTCTTTGTCTCCCCGATCAACTGCTTTGGGGATTCGTCCATGCATACCACAGGGAACCCGGAATCGTATTTACCTTCAAGGAATTTAGGGGACTTTTGGTTGTTTTCTCGGTTAACCCTGATAGTCAACAAGAACCTCTTGATTCTTGCGTACGGAATTAACGAGGTAAATATGAGAACTCCTTGCAATGTCTTTTAGCCTGATTACCCTTTCCCTGACTTTATCCTGTTTTATCAAACAGGCTCGGAAAGTGCCGGCAAGCAAGCCACACTGAACCGGCGGGGTACACAGTTCTCCGTCCAGCTCAACTACAATATTGGCGATACAAGACTCGGTTACTTCGCCCTTTTCATTCCACAAGATTACATCATTATATCCAGAGCATGACGCCAGCGCTTGATGATACACGCATCGGTTGGTTGTTTTGTGATACAGGAAAGGATTTGAAGAATCGATGGGTGACTGTGCAAGACATACGCGCTGTATATGTGCAGCAGTAGAATGTCGCAGCACTTCGGATTTACAAGTAATGCGTCCGTTTTTTGCCACTAATAAACGGACCTTATGTGGGGTATGTGGGAAAGTACGTGCCAAAGATAAAAGTTTATCGCGTATTGCATCAATATCAGCGGAAAAAGAAAAATAGATGGCAGAGTCCTTGAGACGCGCCAGATGCTGTTGAAGCAGATAATATCCATTCTCAGGCACCCACAAGATCGTCTCAAGAAGCGAAAAATCAGATAACCTTTCAGTAAGTATCTTTGCCTTTGTTTGAGATTCTTCAAATTCAATTGTCTCTGTTGAATCCCAGACAATGCCGCCGCCAACGCCATATTCAGCTTGCCCTTTGATTTTATCGATAAGTACCGTCCGAATGGCAACATTGAACTGCGCTTTGCGATCAGGGCTTATGAACCCGATGCTGCCTGTGTATATTCGACGCGGACCTGTTTCGAGTTCCGCTATGATCTGCATAGTGCGGGGCTTCGGAGCTCCCGTGATTGAAGCCGGAGGGAAAAGAGCTCTGAATATCTCGGACAAACCAGCCTTTGTTTTTGCTGTGACCGTTGATGTCATTTGCCATAGGGTTGGATATTTTTCAAGAGCAAACAATTCGTCCACCTGTATGCTCCCGGTATCCGCGATCCTCCCCATATCGTTTCGAACCATATCGACGATCATGATGTTTTCCGCCCTGTTTTTTTCTGAATGATGGAGCCATTGGGCCTGCTTGATGTCGTCGCGCAAAGTAAGCCCCCTCGAGGCAGTTCCCTTCATGGGACGAGAACTCAGCTTATTACCATCAAGATGAAAAAAGAGTTCGGGTGAAGCAGAGCAGATAGACCATTCTTCTGTATTGACGAAGGCTCCATACAGGGCATTTTGTGCATTCACCAATTCAATGAAGTATGCCCACGGATCACCGGTAAAGGGTGATGTCAGGCGATAGGTGAAATTGACCTGATATGTATCCCCTTGTTCAATATTTCTTTTGATTTTAGCGATAGCGTCCTGGTAAGCATCTCGCGTCAACGAAGGAGTCCATGTCAGTGATTGGCCCAGTGATTGATCGGAGCTACATTTTCTCACTGGTGGCAAGCGGAGCTGCTCGGGTTGACTGTAGATTCCGAACCATATAAGGGGAAATGACCCATTCCTGTTTACCACAAGCGCCGGGTCAAAAGCCGGCGCTGCCTCGTAAGCAATGAAGCCTGCCGCATAGAAACCATGCTTGTTAACTGTTTCTTCAATCAGGTTTAAAGCGGGAATGACTTCTTCAATCCTGTGTGCCGAAATAATCTGCCGGGGATTGCGGAAATGCAGCCAACACTGCTTAGCGGCATCGTGAATCACAACGCCATTGGTCATATCGTCAATATTTATCATGCGCCTGAGCGAGACCTTTGAAAAACGCCCCCTTTTGCCCAATTGCTGTGTCAGGCTCAAATTTTGGCACGCAGTGAAGCTTTAGCGCTATCCTCGAAATATTCAATATATTCCTCCGGTTACACGAAGTGAAGCATCAGCGCTCATATTTTCGCCCTCCTTGCACTTGGACAAAATTGAACATTTTTCAAAGGTCTCCGAGGTTTTTATTGTCGAACCAGGGAAGTTGCTTGCCTCACTTAAAATTTGATGCCAATTTCTGCTGCCGGATATATTCTGCCAAACCTGAAGCACAGTCCTGAATATCGAGAAAGCAGAAACGATAAGCCTCATAATTTAGCCCATAAGGATCCGCAATCCATCGATCTCTGGAACCAAAGCGGGCAAAGCGCCTGATTAAAAAAACTTTGTCTTTAGCTTCTGGAAAGGCATCCAAAAGATCCTTTGCATGGGAATTTTCCATTACCAGTATGAGATCGCTTCCAGTTACAATATCTTCTTTAACAGATTTTGCAATGTGGCCGGACAGATCAACATCATATTCTGCCGCAACTTTCTGTGCAAGGCTGCTGGCACTATTGCCGGGAAGCGCAAGCAGCC
>JAPVVG010000263.1 GCA_028571455.1 Desulfobacteraceae bacterium
AAGCTGGCTGTAAAAATGCTGGTGATCGCCTGGACTTTGATGAAAAAAAGGGAAGTATTTAACTCTGATTATATAAATATAGAATAGACGATTTTACACCTTCGGCGAGAGAGCCCGATTAAGGACGTCGGGGCAAAAAGATCTCTGGAGGGACAATACTGGGCCGCCCCCTGCCCGCCGTCTGTTTGGCGGGACTGAACTTTGGACTCTGGATAAGGGATGATTAGCGGCAGCATTTAGTTGCTGCATGCTGGATAATGTAACGATCAGATGCGTGGTTCGCGATAGTGGGAGATTCGCCGAAAATTTTTTGATAAACTCTAAGGAGAAGTACGTCCAGAAATCAGCCACTCTTCTATCTTGTTGAATTAGTTAGTTTATTGAAAACGCATACTTTGTGCTTGACAGAAGGATTATAGGATGTCCCCCAGGTGTCTCCGTCCCCCAGGTGTCTCCTTTTCAAAAGTCTGTGCCTGCCCCGTCTCCCCACATACAACACCTATTCACTATTCAAGTTTTGACCATAGACACTCTGTTAAATTCCGAAAGGAGTATTTATCTGTGGCGACCAATTGAATATCCATTGGCTATGGCTATCCTGTTCATTTAATCAAAGTAAGAATGTTTGTAGTAAGCGGCCGCATTCGTATCCTTCCATCTTCAACAACCGTAAAATTCCCATTCCAATCAGAACGACTATTCAATACCTTCGCTATTTTGATAGCAGCAGCTCTTGCATCCCTCATCTTCATACGAAAAAGCACTATACCACACGATGCCGGCAACCTCATTCCAAATGCCAGCTCTCCAAAATCTTTGTCCAGAGTGACTAACAACCTTTCTTCAGTTTGCGCACATGCCAGAATAGCATCATCTCGAGCGCCGGGCATGGCTGTGCGTACCCACAGACATCATGTCCGAGCCTTCGTAATTCCTGCACTGAAAGACCCGGGAAATTTTCATCAGCAAGAATGCGCATTTTCAGGCCTCAAGAGCATAGATTCTTTCCGTTTTGATAACCTGTTCCGCATACCTCAAACAAGAGATAATATCTTCATGGGTAATGCCAGGATAATTTTCAAGGATATTTTGTTCGCTCCATCCCTGTGCTAACAAAGCCATAATAAATTCCACCGCTATACGTGTCCCCTTAATAACGGGTTTGCCTACCAAAACAGCAGGATCAATATCAATATGGTCTTTCCATTCCATTTTTTGGCCTCCTCTTTTATATTTATCCACAAATTTCACAAATTAAGACTAAATACATCCGCAGATTACGCAGATTTACGCAGATTAAAAGAATAATTCCTTTTGATCAATCCGTGTAATCTGCGTAATCTGTGGATTAAAACCCATAGACTAATCCATTACAAGGAAGATTTCAAAATGTTGTAAACAGTCTTCCGCGATACACTCAGACGATCTGCTATCTCTGCCCGAGTATAACCACGGGCAATGAGTTGTTCTATGAGGTATTTTTTCGCCTTTCTACTTTCGGGCTTGCTATTGGGAAACTCCTTTGCCACGGTTTCAATCCCCACCCGCCTCGCCTGAGCCAGCCCGGCATTCGCCTGAGGCAAAGCCGATGGCGGACGGGCGAGAGCGATGGCGGGCAGGTGTTTTTCTAACTCCTCCATTCCAGTTAGATCTATGCCCAAAAACTTGGCAATCTGTTTTTTCCCGTCAATCATTTTGAAAAGAGAAGGAAATATAGAAACCAATTTCAACCGGAAACGTTCAATGGCATCTTCCTGCTCCAGAACATGCGCTGTCTGTAACTCACTACCCTGCCTTAACAGGTCCCGATATCTTTTTTTACTACCAAGCTTGTCTCCTGATAACAGTCCCAGAATAAAATCAGGATCTATAAAAGATTTCGGAGCATTGTCATCATAATACAATCGACACGATGACCAGCGATAAGCCAAAGGATCAGTCGCAAGGCCGGCTTTTACAGGATTTAAATGAATATAAAGAGAAGCGGCTAAAAGATAGCTGTCATCCAGGCAAACAGCCTGCCTGTAAGGACCACCAAACAGATGCCCTTTTCTTTCGTACTTTTTATTGAACTTCATGGCGTATCTTGAAAACAGGTCCCGCATGGCATCGTATAAGTTGCTTTCCGTTGGGCTTAGGAGCAAATGCACATGATTCGGCATAAGGCAAAATGCATAAACCCTGAGCGAATAATTGTCGGCTATCCTCTTCAGGCATCCTATCATGAAAAGATAGTCGCTATCTTCCATAAACAGCGGTTCCTTGCCGGCTGCCCTTTGTGTAACCTGCCCGCTATGCCTCTAATCCCTTATCAAAGCAGGCTCAACAGTGTTGCTCAGTAAACCCAATGATCGCTGATGGTGACTTCTATAAGCTATGGCAGGCGGGTGTGGGAAACCACATTAGGGGCATTTAGTTTCCGGGTCGCCCGAAAATACCGCTTAATCTTGCCTTGTCTGATCAGATCAAATGGGTCCATGGTTATTATGTAAAATGTTCAGCTACGCCCCAAAAATAAACTTTCCGAAAAAAATGTATAAAAGTTTTTACCCAAAACCGCCTTAGGCGGAAATGGGTAAAACTATCTGATTTCTGTTTTAGTTTTCAATCCCATCCAATTATTTAATCATCCATTTCATTTTTTCTAATCTGCGCCTGCCCTGTTAAATCTGCTTTTGCTTTTATTTAACCGGGGTAATCTAAGGATCGGCCTCTATCCCCTATACTCTCTTCGTTCCGCCTTCGTTCCATTTTGCGCATAACCTGATGATATGAAACGACATTATCGTTCCTCCTTCTTGCCACGGCACATAGAATCTTTACTTAAAGCATAATTAGTACTTCGATCTCCGGCCTCTGCCGTCTATTCTTTACCTCTACATTTGTGCCTTCGCTTTAGCCCGATTTTGTTATGTTTTTACCCAAAACAGCCTTAAGCGGAAATGGGTAAAAAATGGAGTGGAGTGGAGTAAGAATTTACCCAAAAGTGCCTTGAGCTGAAATGGGTAAAATGTAAGATGCAATCACGTCATCCCCCCGCCCCACTCCCAAAATCCTGAGCGCCAGATGCATAGCGGCCGTTCCGCTGGAAAGCGCGACGCAATGCTTTATCCCCACATACTCGGCAAACTCCCGCTCAAACGCATCCACCTGCGGCCCAAGCGGAGCGATGTAATTGCTCTCAAACGCCTCTTTAACAAAATTCATCTCCTCGCCTGACATATGTGGAGGTGAGAGGAAAATGCGTTTTAATTTTGAATTCTGAGTTGTGAATTGTGACTTATTTTGATTCATTTGAGGTTTTCTTGGGAAGTTTTAACTATAGACGTGAAAATCTTTATCAGTTCTCCAGAATCAGCTATCAGGTCCAATAGGCTCTGACTATAAGCTATATTTCTCCTGCTTGTTTCAGGGCTGCATCAACGATTGAGTCACTTATCCAATAGCCGCCATCCCGCATAGCTTGTAGCGCACCACCAACATTATCTAACAGCCCACGCCTTTTGGCTTCAACCAGAACCCTGGCCGAACCGATAACATGCAGCCCGTAAATAGTACGTGCAATCTTTCTGGCTTTACGTTCATCAATCAGGACAGGGTTCGCATTCAATTCTCTGGCAAGTCCAATCACAGCGGCTTCTCCGGAATCAAGAGAAGTCATTAATAAAGGATCTACCGGCTTGGAAAGTGTCACAACTTTTATCCATTTTGCCTTCCGGTAGTTTAATAATCCTGTATTTATTGATCCGCCTTCCAGAATCTCCTTATGCACCGCCTCCGGGATAGTAACAAGTTCAAAAAGATGCCGAAGAATATCAATGCGGTCAATCATTGAAAGGGCTATGAGAGGACCTGTATTGCAAATCACCTTGCCGTTCATGTATCCATAGCCGCAAATTCAGCATCGATCTCTGATTGGTCCCATTCAACGCTGGCTGCACCATATCGCCGACACTCTAACAAAAATGTCACACGTGATACCCCTGCCAGCCGTGCAGCCTGTCCGGAAGTAAGCCGCCCCATTTCGTACAATTTGACAGCTAAACCAAACCTGGCCTCTTGCTCAAACATTTCAGGGCTGAGGTTTAGTACAGCAGGTATAGTCTCAGGATACTCTATTTCTATCGTTCTCATATGGCTAACCTCTTATGTTTTTTCCTTTTAATATTGCATTACATTATAACACATCTGAAAAGGCGATAACATATTTTTGGTCCAGCTAATTTCTCGCACCATTGGTGCAAGTTTTCGTTCTCAATCATATAGTTTTCTTTACCTTAGTTTCTGTTCCCATCTCCCGTCTCCGGTTTGTTATCTTTGCGCCCTTGCGTGAGTCATCCTTCCCTTCAACTCAAAACTCAAAACCCCTAACCCAAAACTTCCCTCGCCTGACCCCCAATTATTTCCTCAAAACAGTCACCCAGTCCTCGACTTTCAATTTGCCAATCCGACCAAATTCTTTTACATTATGAGTGACAACAGTGAGCTTGTTTGCCATAGCAATAGATGCGATCTGAGTATCTCTTTCACTGATCACCCTACCTTCTCTTTCAAGTTGTGCCCGTATGACAGCATATTCCCCGGCCGCTGCTTCATCAAAAGAGTACATGCCCAATAACGACGATATCTGTTTTATTTTCAATCGCCTTTCTTCCTTTTTCATCGGGGAGTTCTCTATTCCGTACAATATTTCAGCCAGGGTAATGGTTGACAGAGATAAATTTGACGGAGCGTGTTTTTTAATCCGGTCGATCACTCTCTTGTCACCACGCATCCAATAACTGATGATATTCGTATCGAGCAGGTACATATCTTTCCTGGTTAATCCAAACTAAAGTTTTTTGATGGCAGAGCTTCAGGTGTTTTGAAATCCTGATCTACAGGGAAAGCATTCCAAAAACCCTCCGGCCACCTGTTTCTTTCAAGCGGTTCTAGGATTACCTTATCACCCTTTTTGCTGATTTTTACTTCATTTCCCTTAAAACGAAACTCTTTGGGTATCCGAACCGCTTGCGATCGACCATTTTGAAATACCTTTGCAATTGATTCCATAGCTTACCCCCTTTTCATGACATTGATATACATCAGTATATACCATCTATCAACAAAGTCAATCATAACACTGAGACTCCTACCTCCTGATCCCTGTCTTTCCCCGTCTCCTATCTTCTAATCTTCTAATCTTCTTCGCGCTTTTGCGCCTTTGCGTGAGACATCCTTCCCTTCAACTCAAAACTCAAAACCCAAAACTTCCCTCGCCTGATCCCTGTCTTTTCCTATCTTCTAATCTTCTTAGCGCCTTTGCGTGAGGCCATTAATCTGCGTTAATCTGCGTAATCTGTGGACCGCCTTTGCGCCTTTGCGTGAGACATCTTTTCCTTCTAATACAAAACCCAAAACCCAACACTCTTTTCTTTCGTCCTCTGACCTATGACTTCTGACCTCCGACTTCTGACATCTGTCCTCCACCTCCACCCAAACAGTTCCCTCAGACGCATCAGCAGCGCCCGGAGCTAAAACCAGTCTCATCTTCGACGCACCTTTCTGGATTTCAGCTTCCGGTCTCATCAAATCTTCATCTTTGCTCATCGCTGCCCCCTTTTCAGACCGTTTCTTAACCCTTTGCGACTGCGGCTTTAACAATTTTAGTGTTCATTTGTGCCTGCCCCGTTCAATATTTTTTCTTTTTTATTTAACTGGAGTAATCTGCGGATCAAAATTGCTTTTCGTTAGTCTATATCTTGTCTGTATGAGTCAGTGGCTAATTTTATCTCTTTTGCGCCTTTTTGTTTACCCCGTAGGTCCGGAAGATCGTACTGGGGCGCCTTTGCGTGAGCCAGTCCTGTCTTTCTAATCTTCTAATCTTCTTCTTTCCGGCCTCCCGTCTCCAGTCTTTTCCGGCCTCCCGTCTCCCTTCTCCTGTCTCCTGCCCTCAATGCGTAACCCCTTCCCTCCTAACAACCTTTACAAACGTCATCCACAATATTTTCATATCAAAAACAAACGATTTATTCTTCAGATAATACTCATCAAACTCCACCTTCACCGGAATCGACAATACATCCCTGCCGTTTACCTGCGCCCATCCGGTAATCCCCGGAATAAGTTTATGAATCCCCTTCCCTGTCCTAAGCCCAACCAGATCATCTTGGTTATACAAAGCCGGACGTGGCCCCACAAAACTAATGTCCCCCTTTAAAATACTGTAAAGCTGCGGCCATTCATCCAGACTGAACTTGCGCAAAAAAGACCCAACCGGCGTAAGGTAAATATCAGGATCCTTCATAAGATGGGTTGCAACAGCAGGGGTGTCAACACGCATCGTTCTAAATTTAGGCATCCTGAATATGCTGTTATCGATCCCCACCCTGTCCGACCAGTAGAGAACCGGTCCCAGGGAAGTTAACTTCACCAGCAATGCGATCACAAGCATTGGCGCACTCAAAACGAACATGGCAACAAAAGATATCAGTAAATCAAAAATTTGTTTCATCGTTCAAACACCAATCAGCAGTTTTCGCCAATCCTTCATCAACACTCAAAGGTGGTTTCCAGCCAAGCACACTTTTCGCTTTGCTAATATCCACATGTAAAGAACCACACAACCGATCAACCTCAGATTTTTTACCAAGCAGACTTCCACCCAAACGAAGCAAACATACAGGCACAGGGATTAGCCGGGCAGGAATATTCATAGATAATGCTATCCGCCGAATGAGTGCCGGAGTAGATAAGTCTTCTCCATCAGATACCAGAAAAGTCTCTCCTGCCGCTGCTGGATGTTCAATACAAGTAATCAAAAAATCAACCAGATTATCAAGCGAAACCAGACTTCTGCGATTATTCACCATGCCTAACGGGAGAGGAACCCCTTTGTTAACCCAGCGCAATAACCGCAGAAAATTTGCTCTAACATTTGGGCCATATACCAAAGGGGACCTGATAATTACTATTTCCATGCCGGTCGCACTGGATATCTCAGCCAAAATCTGCTCTGCTTCCCATTTGGAAACAGCATACGGATCCTGCGGACAAGGAACATCCTTCTCAGAAAAAACCTCTTTCAGCTCACATTCCCGTCCTCTGACCTCTGACCTCCGTCCTCTGACTTCCGACTTCTGACTTCCGACTTCTGCCTTTTCCTGACCTCTGACCTCTGACCTCTGACCTCTGTCTCCTGTCCTTTCCCCATTTACCTTGACAGAACTAATGTAAACCAGCCGCTTCACCCCTGCCTCAGCAGCCGCAATCGCAAGGCATTTAGTCCCCTCAACATTAACTTCCCTGAACGCAGCAAGCGGATCAGCAGCGCTCTCGCGCATAACATGCACCCGAGCTGCAAGATGCACAATGCCCTCAATACCGTCCAGCGCTTCAGACCAATCAGTTTCCGGGCCGATATCCCCGATCATCACCCCTTCAACCCCTGAAGGTAGAGCCGTCATTTGAGCTGCGCTCCTGACAGCTACCCGCACCTGGTATCCGTCAGCCAACATCCTTTTGCATAATGCCTGGCCAATAAATCCATTAGCGCCGGTGATTATAATATTCATTCCACATTTTGTATGTCGATAATTTTTCTCCATTTTAAATCTTATCTGCGTAAATCTGTGTAATCTGTGGATTCATAACCCCCATAAAATCTTGTGCCATTTGTCGCATTATAAAGGTGCTGGTGTTATGCCTGACAAATTCGCCTCTATCTTGCCCTTCACTACTCAACAATTTTAATTTACTCAAAAAATCTTCATGATCGCATGGTTTGAATACTGCAGCATTCTCAACATTCTCACTTATAAATTTACCTGCAAACCCACTGACACCCGCGATTATCGGCTTGCCGGTAGCGGCATATTCAAAAATCTTCGAAGGCAGCACTTTCTCAAAAGCGGTACAATCGTTAAGATGCAAAAACAGATAATCACTCTGCCTATAGAATTTTATCAAATCTTCACGCCCCACCGGATCGTACAAAACAACATTGGTCACACCCTGCTTCTTAAGGTTATCCTCCAGTGCAGAGCGCATACCGCCATCACCTATAATCCAGAACTCATTTTCATGTTCCGTCATTTTGGCTATAAGCGGAATTATTTTTTCAAGCCCCTGTCCCTGACCGATATTTCCAGCATATGTAATAATCTTTCTATCAGTAGGCCTATCCTTCTCAAAAGAGACACCTGTAAACTCTTTATCGATACCATTTGTAAAGAATGAAAATTCCTTTTCAGGAGCAATATTTTCAAAATATCCACGAAACCCTTCAGAAACAAGGTTCACCTTATCGGCTGTCGAGACAGTAAATCGTTCCACAAGAATAAATATCGGTAGAACCACCCAGGAAATTGGAGGAGAAAGAAGCGATTTCATTGTATCGGTAAAGATATCTCTTATATCAAGATACAACCGCGCACCCTTCATTCTGGCAATCACAGCTCCTAAAAAAGCCGTAAAAAGGCGGGATGATGTTGCAAAAACCACATTATAATCTCTCCCCTTAGTATACTTTATTGTTTTAATAAAATACGTAAAAAATGCCCGACCCTGGTCGAAAAATCCACTTTTATGAGGAGGAAGCTGAATTCTAATAATATTTATATTCCCATTCACCTCCACAGGATCTGCTTCCCTGCGGAATGTATTATATCTGTTGGGCATTGTCGTAATGACATCAACCGAATCATTATCTTTCAACAATGGCCGTAACGCATTTATAAACGCTGATGACCTGAACGAGCCTGCGCATAAATCCGGCTTGCAATAAAACGTCAAGATCAGGATCTTCAAGATGAACTCTCCTCAAGATATCTGAGTATATGACCAACTATACGCTCGCTCGCCTTTCCATCCCATAAGTCCGGTATCCGCCCGTTTTTCTTTTTACCATTTAGGACCTTATTAACCTCTAATCTCAATTTTCCCATATCGTTGCCTATCAGTATATTAGTTCCCACCTCCACTGTAACGGGCCGTTCTGTATTTTGCCGCAATGTCAGACATGGCACACCCAATGCTGTCGTCTCCTCCTGCAATCCGCCGCTATCAGTTAACATGACGGCGCAATCCTTCCAGAGATAAAGAAAGTCATTATAGTTAAGAGGATCCATCATAACGATTCCGTTCGATACCGGGGCCAAAGCAGCCCCTTTTTCAATAAACAGATCCCCCAGTCCAAATTCTTCAATCCGACTACGGGTCCTTGGATGGCATGGAAATATGATCGGCACTCCCTTTGCTATTTCATTTACTGTTTCCATGAGTCTTGTCAGCACTCTGCTGTCATCAACATTTGATGGCCGGTGAAGGGTCATGCACAAATATTTCTCTGGCAAACATTCTTTTAATGAACGGACAGAGAGAGATACCGCATCCGCATCACCGATTTTACCCAATTGATAGAATAGATTATCAATCATTACATGACCAACGAAACAGACAGAATCTTTGGCATGACCTTCCGCCAAAAGGTTCTGTGTGCCATCATCTTCAGTAGTAAAAAAGAGATCAGTTATAGCATCGGTTGCCAACCGGTTAATCTCTTCCGGCATTTGCCGATCCCTTGAACGTAAACCAGCCTCAACATGCGCCAATTTAATATGAAGTTTCTTTGCAACGAGCCCTGCTGCAATGGTTGAATTCACATCACCTACCACAACCACCATGTCTGGCATTTCCTTCAGACAGACCGCTTCAAACTTAACCATAATATTGGCTGTCTGAACTGCATGACTATCAGAACCCACTCCCAGATAATAATCCGGTTTTGGTATTCCAAGCTCCTCAAAAAATGCCTGCGACATTTCGTAATCATAATGCTGCCCAGTGTGAACCAATACATATGCCAGATTTTTCTTTGCTTCGAACTTTGAGCTTTGGGCTTTGAGCTCTCTAATTATAGGGGCAATCTTCATAAAATTCGGCCTGGCTCCAGCTACAAGAATGATCTTTTTCACATCAACACATCCTTCCAAACTATACAAAAATCAATTTCGTGGAAATGTTCAAGGGCAGTTCTCCCACCACCTTGCCAAGCACAACTTGATTGGGAATGCTTATGCCGAATTCCGGGTGGTATGTGCTGTTCTGGAGAAAACCATCCACTGTCTTATCCAGCGCCATCGTTGCGATTAACTTTTCACTGGCATCATAGATATGCCACTCGTCCACACCTGTTCTAACATGAAGAGATGGATGAAAATGGAAGAATATATACACACAATGGGTACCTGATCCCCCAACACTATCGGATATAACCAGTTCATCGTCAGAGAATCCCCAGGTTCGCTGATGAAGCCCGACTGATTTTAATCGTTCAAATCCATTATGAGCCGCACAGATCACATCTTTATCATGTAAGATTTCAATATTCCGAGTTACTATTTTTGCCCGTCCAGCGACTCGGAACCCACCCCAAACCTCAGAAGAATCCTGTCTGTCAACTGACAGGGTATTATGAGCTGGAGTTTTACGCTGTCGCAACCGCTCCTGACTGACACCATAACAAGAGGTTCCACTGTTTACCAAAACACGCTGTCTCCCTTTTGATAGTTCGAAAGAAAGCGTATCAGCATGTGCATGCCCTGAGAGATAATCCGGACCTATCGGGGCGGCATCAGCAATAAGATGCCAATCGTTCCGGCAAACAGAATAATAACCAGTCTCTGGCAGACGCCCAACACGGATATCATTCCTTTCGTCAGGCTTAATACCCAATCTACGCGCGTAATCCTGAATTTCATCAGGTCTGGCCGCTATGCCTGTTGCGGCATCGTTAAAAAAGGCAATCTCACCATCGGGATGAGTTTGTTTATTTAATGCAGACAGCATCTTCCTCGACTTATCGCGCCATACTTCCAAGATGTCTGAGTGCATCATGCCAGAATACACATTGGCAATATTAATAAGATCCAGCAGGTCTTCCAGAATTATAGCGTGATACATAGGCGATCGCTCAAAGTGCCCACCATCTGCAAGAACCTGTTCAGAAACCTCCTTTGCTAATATCTGCAATCCCTTATTCAACCATTTTTCTGCTTCCACGCCATTAAAAAAAAGCCCGACAAACACAAGGGCCTTGGCATTGGCAAACAGATGATTGCCCAGCAGATGAACTTCAGGTTTTTTAAACAGATACCGTGTCTGAACCGCCAGGCTGTGCAGGACCTCATCAGGCAGACCATTTCCAACCAGCGCCCATTTGATCCAGTTAACAATACGCAAAGAGGTTGGATAAGGCTCCCAGCCATTGCCCATGCCCGGAGGATTTTCTTCAATCCACTTGCCAATCAGATCAAGATGCAGCTCCTTTTTATTTTCAGCATCACGCGCCTGCAAATCATCAAAATAGTGAAGATTATAAAGCCAAAGCTTCTCCCACCGGGGATTATTCCAGTCCTTTTTAGAAACAAGCTTATGCTCTTGATTTAGAAATCGAAAACGGTAAGGGGAAAGTAAAGAAGGATTTTTTTTGCAGGAGTTTACCCAATTACCTTTAATTGACCTTGTTGCCGGCGCAGGAGAGATATCCGGCTTTGGTTTATACAGTTTAAACCATAACCTGCCATAAATCTGAACCGGCTTGAGATATTTGACAGTATGAAAGAGACGAGGTAAATTCATTTAGAATTAGCCGCTGCCACCCTAAGCGATCCGTACGTTATTCAACCCAGTTTTCCAGATGCAAACCAACAATTCTTTCAAATTCTTTGGTATTGTTGGTCACCAATGTCATATCCCGTGATCTGGCCAAACCTGCTATAAGTAGATCATAAGGACCAATCGGCATTCCTTTCTTTTCAAGTTGTACGCGAATAGTTGCGGCTTCTATAGCAGAGGAACGATCCAGGTTAATAAGGTTCAATGGCAGAAGAAATTTGGCAAGGGCATTCTCGGAACGTTGCCGGTATTGGCTTTTTTCGACCCCATATTGAAGTTCGAACAGGGTGATTGTGGAGATTGCAACATCCTGTGGAGAATGTTGCCTGAATCGCTCAAGAACCTCCGATGGGTGTTTTTTAATGAGGTATATGCAAATATTGGTATCAAGCAGATAGCGCATTAAAAAGGTTCTCTCTTCTGCATGTCAGGCTGATTACGTCCGTCTTTCATAAAGTCTTCCGGAAATTCACTGAGAGATTCGAACAACAAGTCCCATGTCGTTTCTATGGGCTCCAGTATAACCTGGTTGCCTTTTTTGAATATTTTTACCTCATTACCAAGAATTCTGAATGATTTGGGCAGTCTTACTGCTTGAGAACTGCCATTCTGAAATAATTTTGCTGTTTCCATTTTATTACCCCTCCTTGTCATATATATTTTTAATATATACACCAATAACCTAAAAATCAATTTATTTTATCAGCGTTCATCTGCGTTTATCTGCGGCCAATTTATCTTTTTTTTCTTTCGTCCTCTGACTTCTGACCTCCGACTTCTGACATCTGTCCTCCACCTCCACCCAGCGCCCTTCTCTCAACGACTCAATAGCACCAAAGCTCGCCCTTGTCGTATTTATAATTTCCTCAAAGGGAATCAATGCTTGTCCGCCATTTTTTATCCGCTCAATCAGCAACCTGAACTGCTCGGAATGCCCTTTATCCTGCTTTTTCTTCAAACGGGAAAAGCCCTTAAAACCAAACCCTGTTAATGTTCGCCAGTTGTCCATAACAAGGGAACGTCCCTGGGAATGAACCTCAATGCGTTCCTTGGAGTAGGCTTTATTGCCGTTGGCAAAATAATTAATCACAGCGTTGGAGCCGTTCTCATAGCGCAACAGAATACTTGCATTGTCAGTATTCTCCTCGGGAGATGTTCCCATTGCATTCATGCAAACAGAAATGACCCTGCTTCCGGTCAGGTAAGAACAAAGATCAATAAAATGGCACGCCTCACCAACAATGCGACCGCCGCCAACATCAATATCATGCACCCAGGAATTGGCAGAAATTTCTCCGGCATTCATAGTGGCTACAATATTTACTGCACCCATGCCAATAAGAGTCTTCATTTTCCGGGCAAATGGAGCAAAACGGCGATTAAAACCAACGGTCAGCACCGGGCCATCAGGCTGAGCGGAAACACGTTTATAAACCTCATCAATCCGGAGTAGTTCCTCCTGATTTAAGCAAAGGGGTTTTTCCACAAAAACGCTCTTACCCGCCTCCAGGGATTCAATAACCATGGAGGCATGCAAATCATGCTTTGTGGTGATAATCATCAGATCGACTTCATCATCTTTAAGAACCTGCCGGTAATCAGTTGCGGCAAAGGCAAACCCTGCACGCCTGGCTAAATTGCCGGCAGACAGTCCCCCGGCAGAAACAATGTATTTAAGCTGGGCGTCAAGGGGTTTCAGGGCTGGAAGAAGCGTAGCGCTGGTAAAATTGCCGGCGCCGACAATACCTATAACCCCTTTTCCTTTAGTGAAAGATCGCTTTGTTACTGTTATCACCGAACTTGTATCAACATTGTCTTCATAGACTAACAAAGATGCAATGGAGGAAGAACCGCTCATGTTTTTATAAATGCGGCTATACTCTGCCAGAGGAACCCGCTCTGTAATCAACGATTCCACGTCAAGTTGCCCACTCTCTATTGCAGAGAGTATTGCTTCAAAATTGCGTTTTTCTGTCCAGCGGACAAAGGCAATTGGATAGTCCTGCCCTTTTTGTTCATAATTATCATCATAACGTCCAGGACCATAAGAACACGACACCTGAAAGCTTAATTCCTTCTCGTAAAATTCTGCACGAGAAATATCAAGGCCCACAACTCCAATCAGGACAATACGCCCCCGTTTGCGACTCATGCGTGCAGACTGGGAGATAATTTCATTGCCTTTAGCTGATGCGGTAATCAGCACAGCATCCGCGCCAGTCCCGCCAGTCTGTTCCTCCACAAACCTGACCTGATCTGTCCCCCCTGCCGGATTAACTGCAATAATGCCAAGCTTGCCTGCAATATTCACCTTTGTCTGGTCATAATCAAAACCAATAACCCGGCAGCCATTGGCCCTGAGAATCTGCACTGTAATGAGACCTATCAACCCAAGACCAATAACAACAACCGTTTCTCCAAAGACCGGGTTAAGAAGACGAACCCCTTGCAGCCCGACAGCCCCGATCGTTGTAAAAGCTGCTGCATCATCGCTGACACTTGCTGGAATTTTGGCGCACAGGTTTTTGGGCACGCATACTATTTCGGCATGGGGGCCATTACTAACCACCCGATCCCCAACTCTCAGACTACTGACCCCTGACCTCTGTCTTTTCCCGACCTCTGATCTCTGACCTCCGATCTCTGTCACTTTCCCTACGTTGCAATATCCGAGAGGCAAAGGCTGACCTAATTTGTTCCGCACCGCATTAATCGTGGGCATCAGCCCATCCGACCGCACCTTATCCAGAACCTGTTTGACCTTCTCCGGCTGTTGACGGGCCTTTTGTATCAAATTTGCATGGCCAAACTCCACAAGCATCCGTTCAGTGCCAAGAGAAACAAGAGAGCGTGAAGTTTGAATCTGAATCTGTCCTGCCTTTACTTGTGGAGCAGGAACTTCCTCCAAGGCTGTTTCACCTGTTTTTAAGTTTTGTATGATCTGTCTCATTATATTAAGTCATTTCTGCGTAATCTGCGTAATCTGTGGATCGGTTTTAAGGTTTTGAATTATTTGCTTCATTTATTCACATACATTTGCGACAATCTGCGCCTGCCCCGTAGCTTCGGGAAATGGTATTGCGGTAGCTCCTGCAAAGGTTTTATAACTCTCTCTTATTATCGCATCTTTTTCAGCACGGCTCGGGTAGTTGATTAATACGGCTCTATAAATGCCTTTGAATACGAACAAACTGCCCGCTGCTGCGCCAATAATCCCGAAAGCATTGATCAATGCTGCGATGTCCTTAAGTGACCCAGCGCCGCCAAGCACTGTGATTGGCAAGTTGATGGCTTCTCGGATTTTATTTACCAGATCAAGATCATATCCCTTCATGGCCCCATCACGATCGATGGAATTAATTACAATTTCTCCCGCGCCAAGATTTTCCATTTGTTTTGCGAATTCAACAGGATTTCGACCAGTCGGTGTACCCGCATTGTGGGTCCATAATTCATGTTTGCCACCACGTTTCGCCTTTTTCACATCCATGATGACGACGATACTCTGATTCCCAACAACCTCTGCCGCCCGCAGCACAAGCTCTGGGTCACTAATAGCGACTGAACTCATGGCTACCTTCTCTGCTCCCAGACTGATAATTCTCTCCACCTGATCCACAGTCTTTACGCCACCGCCATAGCAAAGCGGCATCCGACATTCGGCAGCCAAATTCTTGATCATACCGTAATCTGGCTCTCTGTTCTGCACAGCGGCATCGATGTTCAGCACGATCAACTCATCGACTTCCTTTTCGTTAAATATCTTTACCGCATTAATTGGGTCGCCCACATACTTCGGCTTGCCAAAGTTTACGGTTTTCACCAACCCACCGTTTTTAACCAGCAGACAGGGAATGATTCTTGGGCGTAACATATTTATAACTCCGCAAAATTTTTCAGAAGTTGAACGCCCCATTGATGACTTTTCTCAGGATGAAACTGCACGCCAAAGACATTTCCCGAACACACACTTGAGGCATGGTGGCCGTTATAGTCTGTGATCGCAAGCACATGGTCTTGGTCATTCGGAAGGAAGTAATAAGAGTGTAAAAAATAAAAGCGCGCTCCCGTACCTAAATTTTCGAACAAACCTTCGGCGTGGCGTGGCGTCACATCGTTCCAACCCATGTGGGGAAGGTGTGTTTTCTGATCAAAGGAGGCAGTGTCAAATTTCTTGACCTCTGCATCAATCCACCCCAGTCCGTCCAATAACCCCTCATCACTTCTCTTAGCCATCATTTGCATACCCACGCAAATTCCTAAAACAGGTGTGTTTTTGTTGACTACCAATTCATCGAGCGTATCCCTCATGCCTGATTCGTTTAAGCGTCTCATCGCCCAGTCAAAGGCACCCACTCCAGGGAGGATGATCTTATCCGCGGCAAGCAGTTCTTCTGGCGAGGAAGCGATTTCAGCCGCGATATTCAACCGTTTGTAGATATTCGCAAAGGCGTGGATATTACCCAAACCATAGTTCACAATGGCAATCATCGTTTGCCGCCCAGTTCCAAGCCGAATAACTTCATCAGCTTTGCACCCACCATGTAAATATTTTGCTGGGACTTGTAATCCTTGTATGACTTGTGGGGACTGTCCATATAGACCTGCAATTCCTCTACAGAAATTCCGAGTTTTGTCGCTACATACTCAAACTCTTGCTTTATGCTATCTTCATCATAAGGAGAGTGCGATAACTTTTCCAGAGCCTCTTCTCTCGACATCTGATCCGTCAGTATCAGACTCGAGTATTGGACTTTCCTCGTGTCATATCCAAATTTCTTAAACAGCCAGTAGCCCTCGTAAAACTTTGTAAATCTTGATTCAAAATGTTTTTGGGGGTAGGTTTGCCAACCGAATTTTTCAGCAAGTAACTGCATGGCTTCTGCTTTCCGATAGGAAATGTAATTGAGTGGGGTGATGACTTTTATCCCCTTGATATAACGGAGATAAACTTTATGGCGCAGGATAGTTGTTAAAGGGAAGGTGACCAACGGCCTGGTTCCAAACTGTTTATGGATATCTTTAATCTGAATTGAATCGGATTGATAATACATCCATTCAATTGGATTTCTAATACACTCCGTGGAATAGTTTGCGCCAGTCAAAATGTATCTGACCTTATGTCGTTCCGCAAACTTATACATCATTGCAAAGAACGCATGATCTTGCGGTGTATCAATGTGCGGGACACCGGACTTGAAGAAAGCCAACTGAAGATCCCGCATTTCCTCCCAATCAATAACTTCTGTGTATAAATCCAAGTCTAATTTATCGACCAACACCTCAATATTATTGACTGCCTCCTGTGAATCCCATCCCGCATCTACATGAAATACCAAAGGCCGTAGCCCCAGTTTCTCCTTTGCAATGTAGGTCAAGTAAGAACTGTCTATGCCCCCACTCATTCCCATAATACAATCAAAATCCTTCTCTTCCCCCTCCTTTTCAATCTTCTTTACTATCTTTTGAAGCGATTCCCATCCTTTCTCATCAGTATGCCAGTTTGGGAGAATATTTTTATAAAACCGATTGCAATGGTCACAGACCCCTTTATCGTCAAAAGTGATCTTAGTGTCAGTGGTGTCCATAACGCAATTTGTGCAGATTTGGTAAGTTCGTTGATTCATTTTCATGAAACTCCTATGCCGATTGTAAAGAACACAATTTAGCTCGTATCAATATCGAACGATATCGTGATGTATAGGGGATTGCCAATGTTACTTTCCGACCAATAAATTTCTTGATGATGCTCTTTGCGAAGTTAATAATCCCATCCTTACGCATCCTTCTTATCTCCACAATCGAAAAACCCGCTTCAGACAAATATCCTGTGAGGTGGTGCTCACCGGCAAAAACAAGATGATCGGGCAAGTCCAATTCGGTGGGCACTTCATGACTATCGCCAAGGTCGCCAATATTGCCTGTTTCGAGATAGAATTCACCATTGTCCGCCAAGACGTTTTTTATCTCCCCTAAGAATACGCGAAAGTCCGGGATATGGGAATAGACATGCACCAGGGACACAAAATCGAATTTTTCTGTTACATCATGCAGATACTTCTCACTAATTTTGAGCCCACGTGCCCTCGCCCGAGTCGCTTTTGGTTTCATCGGCTCGATACCTTCAATTCGGCTACCCAAGTGTGCTAACGCAGACACCGCCTCAACGATCTCACCATAACCGGCGCCCACGTCCAACCAAGATATTTCTCGAGGATTTGACCAGACATCGTTGAACATCAAAGCGAGTATCTTCTTGTAGCGGATCACATTGCTTCTTACACGACGGACAACGGCAGTCCTCCCATGCTCTACATTGCTGTGAATGCCGGTTTCAACGCCCTCACGAATCAAGGATTGTATGGGGCGCGGGTTCACATAAACGAGTCCACACACTGAACATTTTACTGCCGTAAACCCATTCTCTTTCGCCCAAGGTGAACTTTTTGATTCGTCACAGAACGGGCAATTAATGGTCTCAGTGTTAGTCTCGGCATTCATTGCGGTAGTTTTTCTCATTTTTGCTGATTCTTGAAATGCCCGCGGTCTCTTGCAATGGCTTCCAGTGCCTTTTTTAGTTCTTCAGTTTCCGTGGTATAAGCGTAAACGCTACGCGGCAACATTGACATATTTTTCTGCCAAGTTTCCAAGTGTTCCGGCTTAATACTACAAAGGGTATCCACCACTTTTTCAACGTCTTCATCCTCAATAATCAAACCAATATTATAGCGTTCAACATCCCTGGCATCTCCACTTCTTGCCAGACTTATGATTGGCGTCTGAAAAGAACAACTTTCATAAAATCGATTAGTTCTAGCCCAGCGCCAGTTCCAGTCTCCGGGGGCGGGGAATGGATAGCACCCCCATACCAAGTCCACTCTACCATACAAACCGGGCAAATCATCTGGGGAATGGAACTCCCCGAGAAACTTGACATTACTTAACTTCTGAGAGCGCTCACTGATATCAACCGGCTTCATTGGATAGCCCGCCACCACAATTTCAATGTCTTGAGGGCACGCCATCGCAAGTGCTTCCAGTACTTGCCACGACCAGTCACAGCGCAAAAGACCAAAGTAGCCAATGCGCAGGGGCCTATCAACCAGCGGTCTGCCATTCAAAGACTCTGCAATCTCATGTGAAATCGCCGTCTCTCCAAGAGATGATTCCAGCTTGTTTTCAATAACCATTGCCGGAACCGATGCTTTCAGCCATTTGCGGTAATAGGTATCAATAAAGCCCGGTGCCGTTGCTACCAATAAAGAACACGCGTTGACAAAATGTTTATCAATTATTCGAATCAAGCGACCTTTTAGACTTGGGGCAACTTGTATCTCACGGATATCACCTATTTCGACAACAACTGGTTTGCCTAACCCAAAGCCGGCAAGAAGCGCCATAAAAGCCATATCTTCGCCTGAGGCATAGACAATATCATTACGCCGCATGGCACGCCGCATTTTTGGGAGGACAGTAGCCATCTTCACAAGTCGTTGCATATAGTGCCCGTGCGGTATTTCACCTAAACTGTCAACGGGGCAATCGGGCATCCGCCCGCTATGGTAATCCCGTTCAAAAGCCACAGCTTCGACTGCGAAACCCGCTTGCTTGAGCATGGCGATACGCTTGGAATCTCTCGGGTGCCCGAGCACCGGCAGAACACTGAGCACTCGTAGATTATCAAGATTCATACTTTCTATTTTTCTTAACCCTGCTTGCCATAGTTATTTACGAATTTTTGCTCGCCAGCCCCGCCAAATACGTATGCAGTGGCAAAAAAGATGATCATACAACAACTTTTTAGCTAAATTCCAAATGGCGTATTTAATGTTGATATAGCATTTCTTTTTTTTAGAAAAAAACTCATCACGTATTTCTTGACGCCATACCTCACTCTTTTTCAATAAAACTGGGTCAGTTGATAAACCATTGCCCTTGTATATTACGCCAAACCGTGGAATTCTTTTATAGTGAGCATGTTCCCTAAGAACAAGTTTGAGAAGCATCCGGTAATCCGCTCCGAGCTTGTGGTCTAACTCATATCCTCCATTTTTCAATTGCATCTCACGGGAAACAAACCATGCTTGATGGCAGAGCATTTGAGTGTATAGAAAATAAGGGGAAAGATGATCTGGCGAGTACAGATATTTTGCACGGGAATGAAGATTGACAATATCAGTATAGAAAAAATCAACCAGGGGATTTGCTTCCATAAATGAAACAACATCTTTAAGTACATTAGCATCGTAGAAAACATCACCGGCGTTAAGAAAGCATATAAATTTACCTCGGCTACATGCAAGTGCCTGGTTCATAGCGTCAAAAATTCCGTTATCCTTTTCGCGTATAACGCGTATCCGCTTGTCACAAGGCAACCGTTCGATAGATCCGTCGTCCGACAAACCATCTTTTATTATGTACTCAAAACCGCACCACGATTGCCCAAGAACCGAGTCCACAGTACGGGCAAGATCATTTCCAGCATTAAGGCAAACGGTTATAATACTGATCAAATTTCTTTGGTTCATGGTATCTCAACACAGAAAGACTTATAGCCAACATTAAAAAACAAAAAGCTCTCGGATAATAGCGAAAGATCCCCCAACTAAAATACCCTGCTACTATAATAAATATCCCCAATCCGAACAGGAAAGCCATAAATGATCTTTTAATTGGATTCCCATTAATAGCTCTTCTGCTTTTATAGCAATGGTATATTATTAATAAAAAAAAGCTGACGACAAAAAAGACACCTATCAACCCACTTTCGCTAAACTCCAAAAGGAATACATTGTGAACTGGAAATCCTCTCATTCTTTCCGTCAAGTATAGACCTGATTTGTTGTTTTGATATTCTAAATAATTGTTTTGTCCTACGCCAACTAATGTATTGGCAGGATCTTCCCGAATTATATTAATTGCATTTTTATTTAATTCATTTCGTAATGTATGCGCTGCCGAGGTTTTTAAAATAAAATCCTGCTTGAAAATTAATAATCTTTCATAGTTACAAGCCAGGAAAATTAGTGGTATCACAATCAAAATGGCGATAATTTTTATTTTCTGTCTTCCTTTATATATAAATAGCCATATAAAAAGCAAAGATATCGATGCAGATCCAATGAAAGCACGGCTTTGAGTGAGTAGTAAAGTAGTGGCTGATAAAACAATAACGATAAAAGCAATTCTCCTTATTTTATAGAATCTTGGTAATGTTAGAAGTGAAAAACCAAGAATGCTAATAGTTCCCATCATTACGGCCAACCGTCCCGGTCCCATACTCCCTAATGCTCGATACGCACCAAACCGATAAAACGAGCCGGAAAGAAGGCTGTAATCTACAGTGTCATAGCCTAAAATATAGTCAAAGTTTATGAGCTGTCCCGTAGTAACCTGTAGAATCGAAAAAACAAATTGAATGACCACAATTCCAAGTACGCCGTAAATAACATAATTGATATTATTGTAAACAAATCTGCTATTTCTTAAAAAATAGAAAAAAACAATTAGGATCTTTAACAAAGTGAAGATTTCAGCAATAACAAGCCTACTGTTCCCGGCCCAAAACAGGGAAAGAAGCGAGAACAGAAAGTAACCAATTAAGAAAAGAAATTCATTTGTTCGGAGCACACTGGATCTTCCTACGAGAGAGCCGCGGGTGATAATCCCCGAAATAACCAACATGATAAAAGTGAAATCAATAAAAGCCAATCGCAGATCGGCAGTAGACTTGCCTTGGTAACCCTCAAAAAAGGTGTAAAAACCCCAATCCAGCGGAATCGAAAATGACAAGATATACATAGCCAGCATCCAGCGCCGGCTTTTGATAAAACAGGCGAAAAAAGCGAGCATCACGACCGAAATCAATAGTTGCTGACTCATATTTTTCCGATACCAAAGCTGAGATTCATGTTGCTGACTGCTGGCATGCCCTTAAATTCCTTGTGGATCTCTTTCAATAGTCTCAAGGAAAGTGTTGATGGCAGACCATACCATTTCCACAGTGATGTTGGAAACACAGGGAAACGGCTGAGAATTGCTTGTTCTTTTATGAATGCAGTGCCAGTTGCATCCGAAACATTCCATCTTCTTATAAACAATGGCAGGAATTTGCGAGGACATCCCAAGACAGGCAGGATAAGGAAGAAAACGTCCAAAATGACCGCCTCCTAAAATACAAACACAGGGGATTGAAAGCGCTGCTGCCATATGGACTGCCAAAGTATCATTTGTAACCAGCAATTTTGCATGCTTGATAACCGCTGCCAATACGTTCAGGCTTGTGCGACCAGCCAGATTTCTCATCGGAACATCCGCTTCACGCAAGATTATCTTACCTGCATCAGCATCTTCCGGTCCACCACAAATAACTCCGAACCATCCATAACGCTTATAAAGAAGTTTCCCGATATCAATGTATCTATCAGTGGGCCAACGTTTTCCTGCTTCTGCTGCACCGATGAAAAGAACATAATAATCTGAAGGTATGCCATCTTCCGCAATAATGGCTTTTGCTTCCTCATCTTGTTGTTTACTAATATGCAGTTTAGGAGTGGAAATCTTGAAATCCTTTGCCCCACCGAGAGAAAGGACAAACTCACCATTTCGCTGCAGTTCATGAACGTCTCCTAATGACGTTGTTATAAGATGACTATACCACCGTCGGCTGCGTCTCTCCTCCAATTGTCGAAGAGAACCCGAATGTGATTCAAAGCCGATTCGCTGATATGCCCCGCAAAGCCTTATAATGGCATCTTCAAGTGCAAACCGTTTTGAAAATCGAGCTTGCACCACAACATCAAATGCATTCTTCCGGAGCTGTTTGAAAATTTCCCAGCGGTAGGCGAGGTTTGAACAAAACCGATTGGGATTGATGAACAAGAATTCTTTGACCGACAGATTCACTCTCGCCAGTTCTTCCCAAACGGAATTGCCAAGAACTGTAACGTCGTACTCATCCGGCGGAAATATCTGACTATAGGCTCGGAATGAATCGAGCCAGAGAATAAAATCTCCAATATTATCAAGCCTGATTATCAGAACTTTTTGCCGTTCACTTATTTTCTTTTTCAGAGGAATGAGATGAGCCGCAAAATCACTACATTCACGGGCTATGTACAAAAATTTAGAGTGGAATGGCATAGGGAGCCTTTTGGATTATTGATATCAGAACACATCTTAGAAGGGTAGCAATCAATCAAAGTACTTGGGGAGTACAACTTCCCCAAAATATCTAATGCCACTCCGAGCCTCAGATGCGAGAAAATCAAGTTTTTTGCGAGATACTTTTCTTACTCTTTCGTATAATTGTTGCAAATCAGGTAATGTTACTGGGCTCTTTACATAGGGTACTTCTAAAATCTTTGCTAAATTCTCCACCTTAGAGCTCCTGGCTATAACACCCACCTTGCATCCTGCCCAAGCCGCAGTCAATAAACCATGATACCTAGTAGTTATTATGGTTTCACACCTTCGATAAACAGCTATTAAATCTTGAATAGAACCCTTCTGATAATTAGGCAAAAACAGGTCTATATTTGACGTCATCGACTGATTATACCAAGGCTTAAAATATTTTCTATAGATTGAGTGTTCAAACTTTTTACCTTTTCTTATTTCATTGCAGATAAAAACTTTCTTCAAAGCACTTAAATTATCAATGAATTTTTTCACCATACAAACGTCCTCATGTGATAGCGTATCTGTATTTATCGTAAATCCGAGATCATATACCTTTGCAACATCTTTATGCAGGGGGAACATTTGTTGCAATGATATATTAGCTAAATCCGCAGAAATCAAAATATTATTCGTTTTATTTCCGAAGTCATTCCTAATTATGTCAGCACTTGCCTTGTCTCTTGTAACTATAAAATTAGTATTGTTGATAATGTTATTGAATTCTCCTTTTTCTTTCTTTGCTTCCTGTTCCGCGCCAACACCAATCATGAAAAGCGGTTTTTTTTCCTCTTCGCATATTCGCACTTCATTTTTGAGATATTTCAAAAACCACAAACCAGAGATTACTTGAAAAGGGGTATCCCCGACCCCGATCCAGAGGTCACAAGCCGTTATTGCCTCCCTTCGCGACATAAATTTCGCTTTATGCCAATCAATTTGAGGGAATCGTATTTGCTGCGATTTCAGGTTGAACGGGATGGCACATGTTATCGATTCAATAGACAAAACAATATTTAAGAACCCATCTAAAAAGCCAGCAACCATAAGATCATCTCCAACATTCCCAGCCCCGTAAAAGTTAAAGCCAAGCAGTACTTTCATTTAGTGCATACCTTTTTAGTTGGCACCTGCAAACCACCATCGGTACCTTATTGAATTTAATGTAAACTTAGGGAAATTCTTTGACCCAAGTGTATTAGCCTGTAGAACGCATAATTCCATCTATGACCCTTTTCCATTTATCCATCTTTAAACCGAGGCATCCTGTTTCGTCTTCCTTTTTAATAAACCTTGTCGTTGCTACTTCATTCAAGTTGTGAATATGTCTTATATTCTTGCCAAGCGATAGATATTTCAAGAATCTTTGTCTTAGTGTTCCGCTATAACCGACCATATCGCTATAACTGTACGCCGGGATTCCCATCCATAATGCTGATAAAAGTACTGTGGAGCCGGTAGAAAAAACAGCCAATATTTTATTTTGATTCGCAAGATAATATTCCTCAGCAGGAATATCTTTATCAAGCCATATAACATCTGACCTTATCAATTGAGAGACTTCATCTTCATCGCATGCGGGATGCAGTTTCACATAAACATTGATATCTTGATTATTATTTATTACGGCATTTATGATTTCATTAGAAACCTTCCAATATTTTTCCTCATCAATGCCATGCAATCGGGGAATCGTGGTATCCAAAAAGAAAATCACCCCTTTCTTTTTCAAATATAAACCCTGACTAAAATCAACTGTGCTGCTATCAATAAAAGAAGTGGGAAAAGGGATGTTATGAAATGTAATAAAGTTACCGTTCTCACCGGTATGCTCAATATTTACACGAAAGTCCCAGTCGGATTTTGCCCGATACCCAATATAACCGGGATGTTTTCTATCGCAAACGCAATAAATAAACCTTTGGAGAAATAACAGACTGTAACAGTTCATAAATATGCTTCTTGCTAAATTCAAACGCATATTCTGTTTATTTTCAGCATAGGGAAGAACTTGTACAAAATAAGAAATGCTACCCTCGCATTTTTTTTTAAATAGCTTCAAGAAAATCGCCTGTACTAATTGCCTGCTGGAAACCATAAAAAGGATGCTATTGGGTTGAAACTGATATTTATTGATGGCATTGTAACATAATAAAAAATCCCTATATCCTTTGATAAGGTTATGACGATAGTTGCAATAAGGGAAAAATGTCACTTCATCAAACTGCTTATAATAGTTCTCCATTTTATTCCGAACACGCGGATGAGCAGGAAGAAGCAATATCGTTTTTCCTGCATAATATTTCTTTATCACCTGGCTGATACCGGCCATAATAAGGAATTCAAATTCCGTAAGAGGAACAAAATAAAAATTATCAAATTTTGCTCTTTGAGCCATAGCACACCATACCCTTAACAAATCGTAATTCACTGGCTGTAAATGTCCTCAGTACAAAGAGACAAATGACATAAATTATAATTCCTAAAGCCACTTCCCCTGCAAGCAATCCAATGGAAACGCCCCCCCCTGACTTGAATGAGATCCAAAACAACAGGGCCGCCATAATTAACGATGCCAATATAGACTTTCCTATCAGAACTGGTTGAAAATCCACAGGCCAGTCTTCTCTAACGATTTTATTGATGTATATAAAAACAAGAAAATAGCTCAGGAATGTTGTTATGGCGGCAACGATAATACTTCTGAAAAAGTAGAGCAAAATTAAATTTGCCAACAGATTAAACCCGGATGCAAAAAGATTCATTTTCAACATTGCAAAAGTTTTCAGGCGAACGAACAGGGCGTTTGAAAGGATAAGGTTCAAGCCATAAAACAGGGTCCCCAAAGCCACGATTGGAGTAATTAAATATGCGTTTTCCGCGACTTCACTGTTGGCCAGAATGGTTAAAATCGGTTTACTGAGAATCATGCTTCCAAATATAAAAGGGATTGCCAGAAGTAAAAATATTTTGAGAGCATAATTAAGCATCCTCTGTGCTTCGTCTTCGTTGCCGCTGTCCACAGCCTTTGACAAAAGCTGGGGAACGGCAGTTCCCATTGCTTTAGGGATAAAAACTATCAGAGAGCCCAGCACATATCCGGGATTATAATATCCTACAGCCGAAACTGTTAAATAAGAGGCAATAAAATACCGGTCGCTGCCGGCTAAAATAAAATCAACGATATAATTAAGAACAAGAGGAAATCCAATTTTGATGTCGGAAACCAGCTCTTTGAAATTGTAAAAAGAAAACTTGCCCCCAATCTCACTGAAAATAACCCAAAAGCAGGGGACTGCAATCAAGAAAGCAGAAAAGGTCTGTGACAGCACAAGCACATCTATAGTTATAATGTGATAACAATAAAAAATCAGCAGAATAAGCCCGATGTGGATGTAAGGGAAGCATAGTGTCGTCACCGTCATATAGTGGACCCTGGACGTGTAGCGAAAGTAATCGCTACCCTGAGAATAAAGAAAATATAAGACCAAAAAAAGGGGAATTATCAATACGGAATAGCTAATTTCATTTTTAAAAATATATATGTTTATTTGTCTGTCCAGAAGGATTAACAGCAATGACAGAAATAATATGGAAAACATTTGGAAGAAAAACTGGGGGTAAAAAAGAGCACTACGGGCCACCATATCCTTTGCTGCTGGCATAAACCTCTTCACTTTGAACCCAGTACCGAATGATGAAATTCCAAAAACAACACCAAGGATCGACGAAAACAATACAAATCCGCCATAGATCGTAACACCAACGGTTTTGATGATTATGGGCATAAGAATAATGCCCTTCATGTAGACCAACGCATGACCGACAATGACAATGGCATTATCTTTGATGAATGATCTGGAATATGATTGAGACATTACCACGCTGAAAGTCCGCCATCTACCACTATATTTTGGCCGGTGACGTAGCTTGATGCGTCTGAGGCAAGATAGATAAGAGCGCTTACCATTTCATCTGGTTGGGCCATACGGCCAATGGGGACTCTTTCGGAATAGCGTTGTTTGAATGTTTCATTCTGACCACTTTCCACACCGCCGGGTGTGAGTGTGTTTACCCTGATTCCCTTGTCAGCCCAGTAGACGGCAAGATATTTTGTCAGACCGATTACTGCTGCTTTTGATGTTGAATAGACCGCCGGTGTATTAATTGCTCTGCCCATATAATGAGAGCCTTCATAAATCCGTTGATCAGGCGCCATAATACCGTAAATGGATGAGGTCTGTATGATTGAGCCACCCTCACCGTGTTTCACCATGTGTTTGCCAGCAGCCTGAGCCATCAAAAACATGCCGTCGATATTGACCGCCATGATCTCCCGCCACTGTTCCAAGGAGTATTCTTCAAACGGAGCAAAAAACGCATCCAGATCATCTGATTTTCCGGCAGCATTGTTATGCAGAATATGGATGTTGCCAAGAGATGACACAACCTGCTCCATCATCTCTTTGACCGAATCAGGTTTGGTAATATCACAAGCAATACCGATGCTCTTGATCCCATAACGGTCATCCAATTTTTCAGCCACATCCCTGACAGCCTTAGCATCAATATCAACAATCGCGACGTTTGCGCCAAACTCTGCCAGACCCGCACAAAATTTCCGGCCCAAAATTCCAGCACCGCCTGTGACGATGGCTGTTTTGCCGTGAAGATCAAATAGGTTGCGATAACTTAATTCAGACATTGAAAAAACCCCTCAATAAAGCACAGCATCAGGAAAAATCCCTTATTGTTCTATATAGCGCATCGGCCTCAATTTTCATTTCTTCTTCATCTTTTTGATTGGTTGTGAACTGCATCAATCTGGGTTGCACTTCTTCAGCGTTCGGGCATATTCCAGCCTCTATATTTAGTCTTCCATCCAGATGCATCGATTTTAATATTCTTTTGATATCTGGAATAGAATCTTCCTGATAAGATAATGCCCAAGCTGCATAGATGCCATCACCGCCGTTATCTATAAATTTTCTTCTGAAGTTTTCCCACGTTATATCATCTTTTAAAAATTTAGCGGCAAATGTATAATAACTATTTCTGTCATTTTCAGGAGTCAATTGCGGCACAAGCCAATCACAACCTGCCGCTGTGATAGCTTCCTTATACATTTTTGCTATAGATTCTCTCTTTTCCACAAACCAGTCTATCTTTTCCAACTGAGCCAACCCAAGGGCTGCTGCCACTTCAGGAAGTCTGTACATGAACCCGAAACGATCATGGCGCTTATAGGAAGGGTTTTGAAAAATGTCCTTTGATACTCTTATCTTCCCGCTAACAGCCGTGGCATTCCGAAATCCCTGGGTGTTCAATTTTCGAATTTTATCAGCCAAATCTTCATCATCGCATGTTATAATACCGCCATCGCCGGTTGTAATATGCTTCGAGTTTTCAAAGCTCCAGCTTCCCACATCACCGAATGTGCCACCAAGCTTCCCTTTATGGGTGCCCAAGTAGCATTGAGCACAGTCCTCTATAACGCCCAAATTGTATTCTTTGGTAACTGACATAATTTCCGTCATGTTACAGACCTGTCCATATAGATGCACCGGCATGATGGCTTTGGTTCTTGGCGTAATTTTCCTTTTAATGTCTTCAGGGTCTAAAAGGAAAGTATCAGAATCAATATCCGCAAATACTGGAATGGCATTGCAGTACAAAATGGCATTCATGCAAGATATCACAGTCAACGGCGTTACAATTACCTCATCGCCATAACCAACACCTAATGCCCATAAAGCTGTATGTAGCGTTGTTGTGCCGGAGTTAAACGTGATTGCATATTTTTGACCGAATTTGTCGGCAAATGCTTTTTCAAGCCGTGTATTCATATTCCCAGATGTGCCGCTGGCAAAACCGGAATCCAAAACCTCTTTTATATACTGATACTCGCGTTCATCAAACCGCCACGACAGATCACCCATTTATCTCCTCCATCTTTATTTTCATAATCTGTTCGATAATCATGAAATCAAACTCATCATCAATTTCATAATTCTGCCATCGTTCTATAAAATATGGTACGGTTTTTTCTGTATAAAATGTTCGGTTTTTTTTAAATTCAGAAACCTTGCCGATATAAATAACGCCATATGGAAAATACGCCTTACCGGCCTGTTGACGTTGATGAATTTTTGCAATGTTTAATATATATGGTGCAATAAAACCCTTTTTGTCAATTTTTTTCACAATCATCGGATGTTCCATGTGGACTTCTCCAACACTGACCAGACAATTTGCATCAGTATTTTTGACAATCATACTTATTGCATCATCAATATCATTCGATTTTCTAAGTAGCGACGTCGGTTCAAGCAGGGCAACATAATCGTAAGATTCGCCCTTCATATTTAATTGTTCCAGAACATGAAGGATCGCATCAGAAGTGGGAGAATCATCGGCCGCCAGTTCAGCCGGTCTTAAAAACGGAACATCTGCGCCACATTCTTTTGCAATTTTTGCAATTTCTTCAGTATCCGTAGATACAACTACATTATCTATATATTTGCTCTTTAAAGCCTGTTCAATGCTCCATGCAATCAAAGGCTTGCCGCACAGCTCTTTAATGTTTTTCCCGGGCAACCCCTTTGAACCGCCGCGAGCGGGGATAATTGCCAGCACTTTTTTGTCGTTAATCATTAAAAATACTCCACGGGACAAGTTTATAAACTACTAATTTCATGATCTATTGGATGTTCCTAATCTCATTTGTAATCTTCTCAATCTCATCACCGTTCAGGTTCACTGAAGATGGCAGGCTCAAGCCACAGCGTGATAATTTTTCACATACCGGCAGGTTCTGACCTGTATTGTAAATAGGCTGTTGATGTACCGGAGGAAAAAGCGGGCGTGTTTCAATGCCTCGTTTCTTTAATTGTTTTCCTAATTCTTTGGACGACATTCCAAACTCTGCCTCATCTATAAGTATTGAATACAGCCAATAGATATTTTTGGCCCATACTGCTTCCGGCGGCAGGGTTATCCCAAGGATATCTTGAAGGCCTTTGGCATACAAAGCAGCATTCCTGCGTTTCTGCTCTATAATCTGATCAATTCTCTCCATCTGGGCTACACCAAGGGCGGCTTGAATATTGGTCATGCGATAATTATAACCAAGGACAGAGTGCCAATAGCGCCGTTTTGGCTCCATACCATGATCACGAAGGATACGCATTTTTTCAGCCAGATCTTCATTGTCTGTAACAATCATGCCACCTTCGCCGGTAGTAATGATTTTATTCCCATAAAAGCTGAACATACCCATATCGCCTAATGAACCAACTTTCTTCCCTTTGTACAACGCACCATGGGCCTCAGCAGCATCTTCAACAACAGCAAGATTATACTCTCGGGCAATATCAAGAATAGGGTCCATATTCGCAGGATGGCCATAGACATGGACGGGAATAATTGCTTTGGTTTTTGTTGTAATAGCCTTTTTGATTTCAACTGGGTTGATATTCCAAGTACTCGGTTCACTATCGACAAAAACAGGCTTTGCCCCTGTAAATGTCACTGCATTGGCAGTGGAGATAAACGTGAAAGAGGGAACGATAACCTCGTCTCCGGGGCCGATTCCAAGGGCAAGCAGGGAAAGATGCAAGGCCGTGGTTCCACTACTTGACGAAACAGCAAATTTCGTCTCGCAGAATTCAGAAAACTGCTCCTCAAATCTTGTAACGAATTTTCCGGCTGATGATACCCAGCCGGTCAGTATACACTCGCTTACATACCGCAGCTCGGCAGCCCCGAACTTGGGTTCGGCAACAGGAAAATAAACGCGTGTGTCAAATATCGCAAGATCAACCACTCTCCTCTCATCATCCAGGACGGGAACAACCCTGATCGGCTCACTGAACATGGCGGATATTTCATCCATGCCCATATCCACGGTTGCTGTTATTGTTTCAGGATGATCAATTCTGCTCACGGACGATTCTAATCCCAAACCTTTGAGCAACGCTCTGCGCACGTCACCATCCGTAATTAGCCCAACAAACTTTTCACTGCCAGGATCCACAAGTAAAGCAACCCCAAGAGCGCCACGGTCAATGGCCCGCAAAACCTCTCGGATGGTGCCTGTGGAATCGACTGTTATTTTTTTTATCTTTTCCTTCATTTAGTTTCCAACATACTTGACACTTCTAACCATCCACCAGGTCAGCGATACGATCAAATGATTCTTTTAAACTATCCAGCCCTGTATAAATTTCCAGTGTTATTGTTTTATTATTTAGATGTTTCTTCTTTATTTTATTTAGCAGTTTGCTGTTAGATGTAAATGCCACATTCTGATCATGGCAGCCATCATTATCACTTAAATGAATATAATCCGTCTCCATTATCATTTGATCAAGATGTGAATCAAAATCAAAACCAAGAGTTTGGGAAGAAACATATAGATGCGCAACATCTAAAAGCAGTTTAAAATCAATATGCTGTTGTAATTCTCTATATTCAGCAGGTGAAGTCAGCATAAGTGGATTTTGCTGCTCGTATATATCGAAATTTGTCTTTGAATACACATTATTTTCAATATATATTTCTACTTCTTTTGACTCGTTTTTAATTAAATTGAATCCACTGCAAAATCTCTCATACGCCTGCTTCGTGTTAGATAAATTACTCGCTGAAATTGCCTTGCCAATTTCTTCAACGCTAATATCTACATAAAAACCAGCGTGAAATCCAAATTTATCTGCACCCAACAAACTGGCAAGTCGAATGGCTTTGCGGAAGTGTGCAAGACTTCTTTCAAATATTGCGTCATCCAGCGATGCCAGGTTAAGCACAAAATCCTCTTTTGGCGGAGGAAAATAGTTATGTACAAGATAACTTAGATTGTATTTATCTTTTAATTCAAGGAGGTCTTCTTCATATCCTTCGTAATACTTTGTCCCGCCAGAAAGCTCAATATTTTCAAATCCATTTCGAGCAAGTTCCCGAATGGCAGCACCTATTTTCTTCTGTTTTGAACAGGATGAGGATACGTAGATCATTGTTTCCTATAACTCATAATAGCCTATGGGCTGGCCGTTTTCTTCATCAGTGAAGGAATATCCCAGGCTCTTGTAGAGATGCCGTGCTCCTGCATTATTAGAGTATACCTTGAGTCTTACCTTGGCTGCACCCTTTGCCCTTGCCTGATTGTGTAAAAACTCCATAAATTCTATGCTTAACCCTTGATTTCGAAAATTTGGATGTATCACAATCCCGAGACTTGGGATTGCATAGCCTTCGTCCCAGCCACGCAACATCGCATATCCTGTAATTTCATTATCCTTGATTTGCAGGAAATAAAGATCATCTCCTTCATATTTTGCAATCTTCTTCGCCATTTCATTAGTTAAAGGATGCGGATGAAAATACAGATCGTCTTTGTTGACGACAAGGGCATTAAAAAATTGTGCCAGTTTTTCCGCCCAGGATGGACTGACGAGAGTATATTTGAGATTTTTCCGCATGGGGTTTTTTATCAATCAGACCAGATTATAGAATTCAATTCAAGGGTTTCTTCTTTCTGAATCTGCCTTGCGGCCTTCTTGCCAACAACTCTGTCAAACCATTTCGGCGGTAGTCCGCTGCCGGGGCGTTTGCAGGTTAAATCGGCTTCTTGAATAGTTTCGCCAACAGGTATTAAACGTGTTGCTACAAGACTCTTTTGCATTCGAGTTTTGTTTGGCAGTTCGCTGGGCATAGGGCGTTTAATTCCGTCACCGAGAGCGGCTTCAACATCGCGGATGGTTCTAACCAGTTCCTTAAGTTCATTAGGTTCAATGGAAGCTCGATGATCCGGGCCTGTCATGTTTCGATCCAGCGTAAAATGCTTTTCAATGACACATGCCCCAGCCGCCACTGCCCAAGGGCTGGCGCCAATTCCCGGAGTATGATCAGAAAATCCAACCGGACAGCCAAATGCCAGATCCATTGTCCTCATTGCTCGCAAGTTTATCTCGTTAACAGGCGCTGGATATTCTGAAGTACATTGCAAGATAATAATTTTTCCATCCAATCCGTGTAGCTTCAGTTCATTAACGGCTTCCTCCACTTCCCCAAGCGATGACATACCCGTTGAAAGAATCACAGGAATATCTTTCCCTGCAATATAGCTAAGAAAGGGAATATTTGTGGTGTCGGTGGACGCAATCTTATAAGCCGCCACACTTATTTCTTCTAACAGGTCAGCGCTTTTTTCTTCGTAAGGAGTGCAAAGGTACAAAATGCCAGCTTCATTACAATGGGATTTCAATTCCTTTTGCTGGTCTTTAGACAACTCCAGTTTTTTGAGCATGGCAAACTGCCCACCCTTCTGCCCCGTGGTTTCAACCTGATATCTCGCTTTTTGTGCTTCTGGCGTGACAACATCTTCGGTCACAAAACTCTGGAACTTAACAGCATCAGCGCCTGTCTTCGCAGCAGCGTCAATAAGCTTGTGAGCCAGCTTCATATCACCATTATGGTTGACCCCAGCTTCGGCAATAATAAAACAGGGATAATCTTTTCCTACTTTTCTATTACCTATTGAAATAAATTTATTTGACATGATATTTATTTCCAGCCTGTTGCCAACCCTCATTTTACCCACACGATTTCCAGAAGACCCTTTTAAGTATTACATGATATTAAACTAACGAATAGAGGATTTGCGGACAATCAGACGCTATTCCCTACAATAAACTATTTTAAACATGTGACCATTTGCTTCTGTGAAAAATACCATAATGCTTAAACCGATTAAAATCAACATAATTGCCGGTAATGTTGTCCGAAATTATATCAATATCAATTGCATTTTCACAGTATTGGAAAAGGGGGACGGTATTGGAAAAGGGTGTAATGTAATGTGTAAGGGGGACGTGTAATGGGGGACGTTGTTACATTATGGGGACGTGTAATGGGGGACGTTGTTACATTAGACGTGTAATGGAGGACGTTGTTACATTATGAAGTTATGCCAGATATTCGCCTATAATTTCTGGCTTGTCATACCAGTTAAATAAAAGCAGGATCGGATTTCACGGCACAAGAGGATTTTCTTTCCCCTCTCTCGGCAATCGCTCACTCCCCTGCCACTTATTCTTAAGCTGCGTGCCACGTCATCCCCACTATAACCCAATTCATCCACCGCCAAATAACATACCACTCCCCTCGCTTGACTGAGGTAGCGC
>JAPVVG010000264.1 GCA_028571455.1 Desulfobacteraceae bacterium
AGAGCAAGGCGCGAAGGTGCGGGATAGCAGGCTATTGCAAGCCTGAGCAACGCAGCTATTGGTGTTCATGGCCAGCGAAAAACCGCAATTTGTGGCCTTTCGAGGTATAAAACAATAGCGAGAGTGGTGTGCAGTGAATCCGTTCAAGTATGGTTCAATCGTTTTGGAAAGAGATTTCTGCGGGAGAGAAGACCTGCTTAAACAAATTGCCGGTCATATCAAAGCAGCCCAAAACATTGTTGTTCTCGGTGAAAGACGTATCGGAAAATCATCTCTTGTTTATGAGGCGGTTGGAAGATTAAAGGGAACCGGTCTTTTGTATGTGGATATTCTTGGCGTTAAGTCTGTAGACGCTCTCTGCAAGAGGATCCTGCGAGCAATAGTTACAATTGAGAAAAAGGCATCCTGGTTAACCAGGATGCTTAAAACCCTCTCGTATCTCAGGCCGGCGATTACGGTAGATCCGGTTACCTCCATGCCTGTTATTTCCTTTGATGCATCTGTGGAACTGACGGTAAACTCCATTCAGGAAGTGCTTGACCTTCTCGAATCCATTGGCAGGAAGAGGCGTTTTGTCGTTGTCTTTGACGAATTTCAGGACATCCAGAAAATCGGCGATGCAGATGAGTCGGTCGCTCTTTTAAGAAGCAAGATACAGTTTCACAAACTTATTCCCTATGTTTTTGTTGGAAGTATAAGGCACAGAATGGACGAGCTATTTATCTCTCCCGATTCAGCCTTTTTTAAATCAGCTATCCCGATTACAGTGGGGCCACTTCCTTATGAAGAGTTTTCAAGATTCTTAATAAGGAAGTTTGAGAAAGGAAGGCGTAAAGTTTGTGATGAAACCTTAAAACGGGTGTTTGAAATTGCCAATGACATCACCGGGGATATACAGCAGCTTTGCGAGGCTCTATGGGAAGTCACCTCGGAAAGGGAGACCGTAGCGCCGGCAAACCTTCAGGCTGCCCTTGAGTTGATATTTGCAAGGGAACAGAAGTCCTACGAAACTTATATAGGCCTCTTAACAGATCTTCAGTTCAAATGTCTCACGGCCCTGGCAAGGGAAGGCGGGAAGAATGTTTATTCGATGAAATTCTTAAAAATGATCGGACCGCACAGTTCTGCATCAGTAAACAGAGCTATTACACGGATGATCGATATTAATATTTTATTTAAAAGCGGTAAGGAGGTCAGGTTTGTCAACCCTTTCTTTAAGGCATGGCTCCTTCCCAGGGGAAGATAGAGGTTTTTCTTGATCTGAGAAAATCACCAAGGCTTTAGTTTCTTGACACCAGATTGATCAACTATTTCGTCAATCTCCAGAGCTATTTTTATAAAACCGGTGATCTCCTCAAATATGTATCCGGGTTAATGCGTACTATTTAGTGCATATAAGTTAGGAGTGTAATTATGAGTAGAATGAAATCGTTAATTAAAACCTCATTCCTTGGGGGCTTGACTGTAATCCTGCCGGTTGCTATTCTGGTTTTCGTTTTTAAGTGGGTCTTTGGCGTAGTTGCACGTGTAATTCAACCGCTGACAAATCTTATACTGATAAAATCAAACCTTCGTGAGATAATGGCAGATTTGCTGGCACTGGCTATTATCATAACAGTCTGTTTTATTGTCGGCGTCATTGTAAAGACGCAAATCGGTAGATTCATTCACACCAGTCTGGAAAATTCAATTCTTAAGTTTGCTCCGGGTTATTCTCTGATCAAAGAGACAATAATGCAATTTCTTGGGCGTAAAAAAACTCCCTTTTCTTCCGTAGCCCTGGTTCAGGTCTTTGGAAACGAGACTATGTTGACAGCATTTGTAACTGATGAGCATTTAGACGGTAGCTATACTGTATTTGTTCCCACAGGACCTAATCCAACCTCAGGCAACATCTATCATCTTGAAAGCAGATTTGTTCATCAGGTGGATGTGCCGGTAGAAGATGCGATGAGGTCGATCATTAGCTGCGGTGCAGGTTCTGCAATGCTTATCGATGCTTACAGGAAATAGGTTTTTTTTATGTTAAAAGACAAAAAAATCATTGTTGTCATGCCGGCCTATAATGCGGCCAGGACGCTTCGTAAAACTTATGACGAGGTTATGAGCCAGGGTATTGTTGATCTGGTGATCCTGGTTGATGATGCAAGCGATGATGAGACTGCTGCTATTGCAAGGAGCCTGCCGAATACCATGGTTTTTGTTCACAAAGAAAATCGCGGTTATGGCGCAAACCAGAAGACCTGTTACCGGATGGCCCTGGAAGAGGGCGCAGATATAGTCATCATGATTCATCCGGATTATCAGTATACTCCGAAGCTGATTCCTGCCATGGCCTCTATGATTGAAAGCGGGCTTTATCAATGTGTGCTTGGTTCAAGGATTCTTGGCGGGTATGCTCTAAAAGGCGGAATGCCTGTATGGAAATATATAGCAAATCGATTTTTGACCTTTGTGGAAAATATGCTTATAGGAGCCAAGCTTTCTGAGTATCACACGGGGTACAGGGCCTTTTCCCGTGAGCTGCTTAAGCGGCTGCCACTTGATACTAATTCAGATGATTTTGTTTTTGATAACCAGATGCTTGCCCAGATAGTATGGCTTGGCTACACTATTGCCGAGGTCAGTTGCCCGACAAAGTATTTTGCTGAAGCTTCATCAATAAATCTGCAAAGAAGTATAAAATACGGCTTTGGATGTTTGAATACCGCCCTGAAATTTCGGCTTGCAAAAATGAAGATTATTACCTCAAAACTATTTCCCGATACCGCTTAATCGTCTTATTGATTAAAAAAGAAATCTTCTTCCCCAAAGGCCGGTTTCAAGTCATCGAGCCAGGTTGCTTCTTTATCAAAACGGGCAAAGAATATTTGGTTTGTCCAGTCTGGGTTGCGCGCCTGAATAAATTTTAAAGCAAATACCTTTTCTCCGTTGATTTCTGCTATGCCATCGATCATTACCTTGCCCGGGGTTGCAGACATAGACGGGCCTCTAACTGTACGGCACAGACCGGATACTTTTTTATAAGCTTTGGTAAAAATCCTGTAGGTTCGCTCAAGAGGTATTTTGAAGTAATTTTTAGGCCCTGTATCGCGTTCCACAAACATATAATACGGTATTGCTCCAATTTTTACCTGGATTTTCCACATTTTGGCCCATATTTTTGAATCATCATTAATATGCCGGACAATCGGCGCCTGGCAACGAACAACGGCGCCTGTTCCCAGAATGCGCTTCACAGCAGCCTGCGCCACAGTGGTTTCAAGTTCCCGGTGATGACTGAAATGTGACATAATTGATAGATGAAACCCGCTTGCAACAATCTGCTCAAACAAACGCATAAGATCATCGGCATCATTATCCGTCAAAAAGCGATAAGGCCAGTAAGCAGGAACCTTTGTGCCGATTCTAATAGAGGTAAGATTGCCGGGTCTTTCTTTAATTAAAGGCTCGATATAACGACGAAGTATTTTTGTCCGCATAAACAAAGGATCGCCGCCGGTAAAGAGCACATCTGTTGCTTCAGGGTGGCTTTGCAGGTAATTTCCAAGCGCGCCTGTATCACTGCTGGCGAATTTAAGACTCTCAAGCCCGATAAACTGAGCCCAGCGAAAACAGTAAGTGCAGTAGGCATGGCAGGTTTGTCCCTGGCTCGGGAAAAACAGTACGGTTTCATGATATTTGTGCTGCATACCATTTATAGTTTTTCCGCTTTCTTCAGGAACATTCATATCCATCTGACCCGCGGGGTGAGGATTCATGCTCATCTGGATTTTCCGAGCGGCTGCAAGAATATCTTTTTCAGAAGCTTTTTTCATTAAAAGCTCATTCATTTTTTCAAAATCCTGCTTATCAAGCATTTCAGGCTGTGGAAATGTAAGCTGATATAGCGGGTCGTGAGGAATATTGTTCCAGTCAATCAGCTCATCAATAATGTAGTTGTTAACCCTGAAAGGTAATACAGTGGAAACGGTTTTGATAGCGGTAAGTAGCTCTTTGGGCAGATTTTTTAAGCGCAGATTTTGATCAATATTTTTTCGTGAATACAGTTTATACTTTTCAGGGAAAATTTTGTCAGCTTTGTTTAACATAAGATCTCCAGTTCATTATTTATACTTTGCATGATTATAAATTGCGCTTTTTGAACCGGTCAGGATTATAAGGAAAAATTAAACCACAAGGACACGAAGATTAAAATTAATGCTTTTATAATTTCTTTGTGTTCTTCGTGCTTCGTGGTGAAAAAAACATAATACAAAAGCTCCAATTATGACCGTTCACAGTATAGCAAAATAAAAAAATACTTGGAATAAAAAATAATACTTGACTTATTGTTTCCAACTCGTTAAAGAGGCCGGAATTAAGCCCGGTCCGTATTTTGCGTTGTGTGAGTAAATGTAGCCTCCCACTGCTATGGACCGGGCTTCCTTTTTTTGAGAGTGTTACATTATATTAAATTTTTTTCGATATTCACCGATTTCAATAATCGGGGGTCTCTCAATCCCTTTAATTTTAAAAATATCCGGCTTATATTCATTCCGAACAAGATTATATTGAATCATCTCATCGAAAACCTCTTTATTTAAATTTACTATTCCAAGCTTTTCAATGCGGTTGCAAAAGGTTTTCAGGATAACAAATGCCATTCTTCCCAAAGCTTTTGTATCCTGATTTCTATGGACACGCCTGTCAAGATCAACCTGAGCGATTACATCCAATCCCCATTTCTCATAAATATCGAGAATCATGCTCGTTTCAACGCCGTATCCGATCGGGAAAGGTATTTTTTCAAAAACTTCCCGATATCCCGCATATTCTCCGGAAAGTGGCTGCATGATTTGTGTAAGTTCCGGGAAAAACAGTGACAGCATAGGCCTTATAACAAGTTCTGTAACTCTTCCGCCGCCGGTTGGCCTGATTTTGCTTTTACCTATAGCAATCGGCCTGTCGTAAAAGGCCTTGGAAAATTTAATATTATCGAAAAGAATCAGGGGGCCGACAAGCGCATAAACAAATCTGTGGTGAATATTTTTTATGTCAGCATCAAGATATACAATTATATCGCTGTTTGTAATATAAAGAGCTTTCCAGAGATTTTCACCTTTCCCTTTGAACGGTTCAAGATCGGGCAGAATATCGGTTGCCTTATAAACATCGGCGCCGTAATCCATTGCAATTTTTCTTGTATTGTCCGTCGAGCCTGAGTCGATAACAACTATTTCATCAATAAGCGGATAGCGTGTCATTAGTTCGGATTTAATAATAATAATCTCTTTTGCAATTGTCTTTTCTTCATTTAGAGTAGGGAGGCACAAAGCTATGGTAAGATTTTTTCTTGTTTTTTCTTCAACGAGATGATTGATATCTTTAAACTCAGAATGGTGAAATGTATTCTTTTTAAGCCAGTTGTTATTCATCGCAAACCCCGCTGTCTATTGCCATAATAACTCCTATAAGCTGAGCAATGCCTTTAAACATCGCTTCAATTTCCATACTGGCATTTTCCTGGTGATAATTTTCTCCATTTGTTATGCCTAATGTCAGCGCAGGTATGTTGTTGGAAAGAAAAATGGAAAGTTCCGATTCGCTTGGGTCGTTTACCGGTTGTATGTCAAGCTTTTCCATTATTGCCATAGCGCTTTTTACCAAAGGATGATTATATTTTAATTTAGATGCCCTGAGATTGCTTATGGTTCTGATTTTTAAAACAACTCCGCTTTCGTGGCCTATACCGTCAACAATGTCTTTAATATCATTATGAATTGCTCTTACCATTTTGTCGGAGTCGCTTTGTATCTCAAAACCGAGTTTTGCATCATAAGCGATTATTCCATGCTTAAAACCGCCGGAAATTTTTCCAATAATAACTCTGGATCTTGGTCTTTGGGGCAGCCGAAGTTGCAGGATCTGGTTAATTACTTCATTTAATATCAGGATAGCATTTGGCTTAAATTGATGTTCCCGTTCCTTTGCGGCGGGTATATCGCAATCAATTTCACTCCTGATCATTCCATAAGAGTAATAGTTTATCCTGCCAAGGTCGA
>JAPVVG010000265.1 GCA_028571455.1 Desulfobacteraceae bacterium
ATCATCTAAGCGCAAAAAGGATATCAGCAATACCAGGGCAATCATCAGCTATTTGGCAGCGATAGAGTTAAGGCATAGTGGAGCAAAAATAGCTTCAGAGCTAAGGCTGAGTGAGAAAAGTGTTAGCAGGTGCATAGAGAGAGGAAAAAAACTGGTCTTGTGCCGTTAAATCCGGTTTTGCATTTATTTAACTGGTATGACAATGATAAAAAACTGTTAGAGTATCTGCAATAAGGTCAGAAGGTAACAACGTCCCCTAAGTAAAGATTACACCAAATCCCAAAATACAGCATAAACAATAACTTAAATTCATCTATTTACTTAATTATGGACGTCCCGCAAGTGGCCTCCGCAAGTGGCGCTTCAGCGGGACGGGGTTAGCGAGCGAATCAAAAAAATTGACAGAATTCCTTACAGTCGAAGGTTCCTTGTCCCGCTTGAGCGGGACTGCAGGGTTCTTCCAAGGATAAAATTTGTTGATTTTTATGGCTGGATGCATTTTTAGGAAGGACAGTCATCAGCTAACAGGAGGGTAAGAATTTATGAAATCTACAACTTTTGATGAAGCTTTGGACATCATAGAATCTTTTCCAGAAGAACAAAGAGAGTCCATCGTAGAAATTGTCAAACGTCGGTTAACAGAGGAACGAAGAGAACAGCTTGCGCAAACTATTAAGGAAGCGCGGGAGGAGTATGCGCGCGGTGAAGTCAGACGGGGCACAGTGGATGACCTTATTCGAGAGATTGTCCAATGAGAACAGTTATATGGAGTAATGCATTTACAAGATCTTTTAAGAGGTGGATGCGAAAACGGCCGGACCTGGATAATGATATAGCCGAAGCGTTAAGGCTTTTGGTTGTGAATCCATTTGTGCCTCAACTTGAGACCCATAAACTTAAGGGAAAACTTTCAGGCTCATGGGCATGCAGCGCAGGGTACGATCTGCGTATTGTATTTGATTTTGTGAAGGCAGAAAAAGACAGCGCAGATGATATCCTTCTGTTAGCAATAGGAACCCATGATGAGGTTTATTAAATGGAATATCTTTCATAAGGTCAGAAAGTAACAACGTCCCCTATTAGCATTTAGGAAGGAGAATGGGAGGAAAGTATGCAACAAATAGAGATAACGGGCGAGGCATTGCCGATACTTAAATCCGGTATAGTCTTAAAAGAGAAACTGTTGAGCGTAAAGGCAGAGAACTATCTCAAGCGCCTCAAAGGCTTTGAAAGGAAGCATAAAATGAAAAGCACGGAGTTTTACAAAGCGTTTACTGCCGGAAAACTTGGTGATGATGCTGAATGGTTCGATTGGCTCTTTGTATATAAGGCATACAGCAAAATAATTAGGCAGAAAAAGATAATAGAAGGACTCTCCCTGTGACCATTCGCTATTTTAAGAAGATCAAAAACAGGATAGGAAAGTTAGAATGGTTAACAGAGCGAGTAAGCATTGACACGGAATATGATGAAGATGCTAATGTCGGTATTATCGGTGGAAGTATAACCTTTAAGGATGGCTCTATATTCCATTTTAAAGAAGTTCTCTTAGAAGAAAACGTGTATTATAGATTCCACTATATGGACAATAAAAACAATCTTATATTCCGCTGGGACACTGCTCCGCATCACAAGGGCTTGAAAACATTCCCCTATCATGTCCATTTGCCGGATGGTGTAAAGGAAAGCAGTCAAGTTACCCTTATTGGCATCCTTGACAGGATAGAGGATATTGTCATTGCCGGGTTAGAGGGTGAAGTAAAATAGAAAAAGCGCCAACAATCAGCTAATTGAATGTCCCGTAAATACTACAATTATCACTTGCTCTAATGGGTTATTTACTTATTTATGGATGTCCCCCTTTTCCCCAACTTGAAAGGATAGAGGAAATATGAATACCAGGACAATAAACATAACATTACCTTTAGGGGCATTTTCAGCGCTTAAAAAGACGCCGGCTGAATTTGCAAGGGACATACGGCTGACAGCGGCGGTTAAATGGTATGAGATGGGAGTTGTATCCCAGGAAAAGGCTGCTGAAATAGCCGGATTGTGCCGTGAGGATTTTCTTATGTCATTATTAAAATTTCAAGTTTCACCTTTTCAGTACTCGGCGGAAGAAGTCCTTCAAGAGTCTGGTTATGAATAAAAACCTGGTTATCAATGCCTCTCCCATAATACTGCTCGGGAAAGCCGATCTCTTGAAAACAATAAGTCCATTAGCCAAAACGTGGATAATACCGGATGGCGTTATCCATGAAGTTCAGGCCAAAAGACCGATCGAACCTTATTTGTCAAGTCTTGCATCTAATTCTAAGGTTGTGCGGGAAACTGTTTTAAACACTCATCCTTCAATTTGTCAAGCCTGTTATTGAACGTCTGGCCGCCGTTGGATTGTACATTGGCTCGGCCATGCTCACTCGTATATTGATTGGGGTTGGCGAAGCGGATCAAAGGGATAAAGAAAAATCTTGAGGCAAATTTTGACAACTTGCAAAACAGCAATGCTCTTACGTTCTAAAAGATAAATAACAAAAATGAGTTGCATCGGGCTTCTAATAAACTTTGGCCCAAATGGTTCACATGATTTTTTCCGCCTGGCGGATTATTCTTCATCGCTTTCATCAGGAAAGTTATGAAAATAAAAAATAAAATATCCTGCCTGTCCCGTTAAATTCCAGAGGATTATTTAACTGGGGTAAAATCCAGTTCATCCTGTCTAACAAATGATTTTAATTCACAATTCAAGCTTTGACACCGATTGTAATTCGTGGTTTCAACAAATAAGCTATGCCTGAGGTAACGCAAAAAATGTCTATAGATCTTGAACGGGTGTTTCCTGTTGAACAAAGGGAAGCTGCTAAATTTCTACAAGAACATATTTTTTCTGAGCTTCCCGAAAATCATTTTTTCCTGGTTGGAGGAACAGCTTTGGCCTTACGTTTTGGCCACAGACAAAGCATTGATCTGGATTTTTTTTCCTTTCCACTGAAAAGTACTTATGATGCAGAGGTCGAAATCCTTGACAAAGTTTTACGGAAACATGATATTTATCACCGAAAGGACATCGTTCCAATTGCCGGGCAGTTGCATTGTCAAATCAACAATGTCATGGTTCTGTTTGCTGTATTTCAAAACTTCACCGCGGATCAGGAAAGTGAATTCTACAAAGTCCCGCTTTACCCGCCAGAAAAAACTGCTTTCGGTTTTGACACTCTCAGCCTTAAAGATTTAGCAGGAATGAAGGCTTTCGCCCGCTGCCACCGTTCAAAAATGAAAGACCTTGTGGATATTGGGGAAATACTAACGCATGGTATCTCTCTACAGGATATTATTGACGTTGCTGAGCGACAATTCGGTTATGACATCTCAGGCAAAGAAATCCTGGAGTCTTGTCTTAACATTGACGATATATTAGATAATGCCATTGACGAACCGATTGTGTTTTTAAACAACAAGGATATCGCATATTACATTGATCTGCTCAAAATAGAAGTTGCAAAATACTATCATGCAAATATTTAATACTATTCCCGCGACAACAATTATTCAGAAAAAATTTCAGGAAAGCTTCCCTGAATTTTTCTGGGATATCGACACGAATAAGTTGGACATGAAAGATCATTATAAACTCATTATTACACAGGCCATAAATTACGGTTCAGTGCAAACAATCAGGCAGGTATTTCAACTGTATAGTCGAGAAGCTATAATGCAAATACTAAAACATCCAATCAAAGGCTCCTGGTTTCCCAGGACATATAAAGCCTTTTGTAATTTATTTAATGTTGAGCCAGATAAATCTGCTGTTAACGTAATGTGTATTCGAAAAGAAAAAGCGCGTGATAAGGGCAGAGAATTTTTCAAAAACTTATAGTTTTTCTTTTCAATTGGGCGGGTTATTAGGCAAAATAACCTACGGCCCCACAGAAAAAGAGCAAAAATCCCTAATCTTCCGCCGTTCGTTCTATATAGTGCAGGACATGAAAAAGGGTGACATGTTAACCAGAGAAAACCTGAGAGCAATCCGGCCGGGCATGGGTTTGGCGCCCAAATATTACGACTTGCTGCTCGGCAAGCGCGTGGGGCGAAATGTAAAAAGAGGAACACCTCTTCAATGGGATTTAATCTGATAATTGGAGGTCCCCCTTCACTCCCCCTTCACTGGTATGATAAAGATAAGAGGTTGTGGGATTTATTGAGTATTAAGTGACAAAGTGCCAACGTCCCCCAAGCCTCCACCCCGACGGAGGGGAAAAATTGCTTGACGATGATAAAGAACTGTTAGAATATCTGCAATAAGGTCAGAAGGTAACAACGTCCACCATTACTTGTTTTTAGGAAGGACAGGAGACAATGAAAAAACATGAGAGAATTGAGATCAAGCCAAAGATTATGTTCGGAAAACCGGTAATCAAGAATACGCGTATTACGGTTGAACAGGTTTTGCGGAAGCTGTCTGGTGGGATGACCATTCAGGAGATCATTAAAGATCATCCACACTTAAGACCTGAAGATATTTTTGCTGCTCAAGAATTCGCGGCTGATTATTTAGCTGCGGAAGAAATTGCTTTCGCTTAAGAGAGGATAAATTGAGATTTTTGGCTGATGAGTGTTGTGATACTGGGTTAGTTGCATCCTTAAGAGAAGATGGGCATGATGTCTTTATTGGAAAGAAATCCAGGTGCTTCTGACGACGAGGTTTTGCTTGAGGCTTACAACGAAGAACGCATCATGTTAACAGAGGATAAGGATTTTGGTGAGCTTGTTTATCGGCTCAAGAAGCCTTCGAAAGGAATCATTTTGA
>JAPVVG010000266.1 GCA_028571455.1 Desulfobacteraceae bacterium
TCCGTATTCTTTTGCTTCTTCACCGGACATAAAAAAATCGCGGTCCGTATCAGCGCGTATTTGCTCTATATCCTTGTTTGTGTTAAGCACCAGTATCTTATTTAGAGTTTCTTTCATACGAAGAATTTCCTTGGCCTGGATCGCAATGTCAGAGGCCTGTCCCTGGAATCCGCCCATTGGCTGGTGAATCAAAATCCTTGAGTGGGGAAGGGAATATCGTTTCCCTTTTGTGCCTGCAGAAAGCAAAAGTGCGCCCATGCTGGCGGCCTGGCCAATACATACTGTGGCAATATCAGATTTAATATACTGCATTGTGTCATATACAGCAAGACCTGATGTTACAACTCCGCCCGGCGAGTTAATATAAAAATTTATATCCTTGTCAGGATCTTCAGACTCAAGAAACAGCAACTGGGCTATCAAAAGATTTGCAATTTCATCAACCATGGGAGAACCGAGAAAAATTATTCTGTCCTTGAGAAGCCTTGAATAAATATCATATGCCCGTTCCCCTCTGTCACTCTGTTCTATAACCATCGGTATTAACGGCACGAATAATCTCCTTTCAATATTCAGGTTGTTTAGGCTGTAGGCTGTTAGTTATAAGCTGAAAGCCTAACAGTCTACAGCCTAACAGTCTACAGCCTATCTACCTGAGTAGTTATGATTTTTTCTGTTGAGTTTCAGGTCCAACATTTTCAATAATACTATTTTCAATAATAAGCTTGATTGATTTTTTTTCAAGGACTGTATTTTTAAATAATTCCAGATTCTCCTTGTTTTGTTTATAAAAGCTGCTTATTTCTTCAAGCGGTTTATTAAAGGCTTTAGACATCTCCTTGAAACCATTATCAATTTCTTCATCAGAAAGAGTCAGCTTTTCCTGCTCGATCAGCTTGTTTAATATTAAATGACGCTTAACCTGTTTTATTGCCGTATCCCGATATTTTTCTGAAAGATTTTCTTTTGAAAGGCCCAGGTCTTCCATGGATGTGTTGCTGTGAGCAAAAGACCTTTCAATGTCTGCAATGATGCCGTTTAGCTCATATTCAACCATTATATCCGGCACCTCAAAGTCCTTTTTCGCTATTAATGCCGTAAAGATTTGTTCGTTAAGCTCTTGCTCGGTTTTTTTCTCATAACCCTGCCGCAGGTTATCAGAAATTGCATTTTTCAACTGATCTAATGTTTCATATTTACCGAGATCCTTAGCAAAATCATCATCGATTTCCGGGAGCACCTCTTCTCTGATTTCATTGAGTTTAACGTGAAAGGTTATATCAAGGTTAGCCAGTTTCTTGTTAAAATAGTCTTCAGGAAAATGTATATTTATTTCCTTGCTTTCATCCGGATTCATGCCGATCAGTTGTTCATCGAACTCCTCGAAAATTTTACCATTGCCAACCTTTAATGTAAAGTTTTCCGTCTTTTCAGTTTCGGCAAATGGTTTTCCGTCTTTAAAACCTTCATAATCTATGAGGGCAAAATCCCCTTTTTGAACCGGCCTAACCTCTTCGACAGTCTTTTGCTGAGCCAGGTTCTTTTGCAGTATCTTGAGTTGCGCAGACATTTCTTCATCACTTACCATGTACAGATTTTTTTTGAGTTTTAACCCTTTAAAGTCGAGTTCATCAATTTCGGGTTCTACTTCGACTATTACATCATATTTATAAGGCTCTTTTGCATCAAGTCCAGGAGAATCAATTTTCGGGGTTCCAATAACCTTAAGATCCTTTTCCCTGATTGCGTTAATTAATGAGTCCTGAAGCAATCTGGATGATACATCGGAATGCACATTTTTTTTAAATAATCTTTCCAGAACCGAGCGGGGCGCCTTACCGGGACGGTAACCTTTTATCTTTGCGGTTTTTTTGAGGTTTTTATACGCCTCGTCCAATTTCTGGACAACCACATCGTTTGAGATTTCAATATGAAGTTTCTTTTTTACACTGTTAAGATTTTCTACTGTAACTTGCATAATCTTCCTTTTTCGTTAGTTAACTAGTCCATAAATGGAATTTATGTTTTAAGCGGTTAGCTTTTAGCTTTTAGCTAAAGAACTCATTTAATTAAGTAGTTAAGCTAACAGCTAATCGCTAAAGGCTAATAGCTCCATCCAGAAATTTTGTATTTATGGATGGACACTAACTATCAAAAATTATATTCGATTTCCAGGCAATTATTTTTAACTGGTGCGAGAGGAGAGACTTGAACTCCCACTCTGTTTCCAGAACTGGATCCTAAGTCCAGTGCGTCTACCAGTTCCGCCACTCTCGCGGGTTGCGATTATTTCATTTTTTTATAGATTAAAGCCGGTTGCAAAATCCTTGATTTAATAATATATATAAAATTAAAAATTTATTATCAAACAATATATGTGTCAAGGCAAAATTGATGCGCTTATCTTCTTATGTTTAATATAACTACACCAAATCGGATGAAACGGTTCTTCGCATTAATAATCTGTTTGTTAATGTCTGCGTGCTTTATAACGACCAATGGACATGCAGAGCTTAATTTATTTAACGGCAAGAAGATTGTTGCTTTAGACCCAGGACATGGGGGGCACGATAAAGGCGCTCAGGGAGCGGATGGAACATATGAAAAGACAATAACCTTAAACCTTTCCCGGATGATTGCAGCCGAACTCGAGAATAAATACAGGCCGGTTTTAACAAGGACTGGTGATTACAGGCTTGATATACCGGATAGAACTGCCGTTGCAAACCATCTTGAAGCAGACCTGTTTGTCAGCATACATATTGGTGGAAGTTTTCTTCATAAAGCAAGCGGAATAACCGTATATTATTTTAAAGAAATGTTGAGTCCTGATATGACTTTTAAAAGCGCAACATCAAAGACTTATAATTCAGACAACGAGCGGACAACCTGGGATAATATTCAAAAAAGGCATATAAAGAGAAGCAGGGCTTTGGCTAAATCAATGCAAACTCAGATTAATAACAGGATAAAATATATGGAAACCAGGATAGAAGGCGCGCCGCTTGTAGTGCTGTCAGGCGCGGATACGCCTGCTATACTTATTGAAATCGGATACATAAGCAACCCTGGCGAAGAGAAAAAGCTGTGTGACACACGGATCCTGTCCGAATTTGCAAAAGTAATAAGCAAGGCAATAGACAATTTTTTGTCACAAAAAAATTGATAATTATAAATTGCGCGAATAAATAAAGCATGATAGAAAACCGATCTATTATCGGGGCGTGGCGCAGCCTGGAAGCGCGCCTGCTTTGGGAGCAGGAAGTCGGAGGTTCAAATCCTCTCGCCCCGACCAAGATCTCCTCAACGGCATCTCCGGTCACACAAAGAGCCGCAAACATTTCGTTGGAATATTCAATAGCTTTTCCAAATTCCATATCCGACAGCTTGCTGCAGAGTTCTTCAAAAATTGAATTTGGCTCCTTTACCTTCTTGATTTTGCTTAGAAATCAAGGTCTCGAAACTTGAATAAAATATTTATTGACAATATGAACGGGAGTGATTATTTTCAATTGTTTTGAGTATATTCTCATAATGGAGATATGATGGTTAGACCACGAAAGAATCGTATAGTAGCTTTTGATCCAGATGTAAGCTACTTTAAACCAAGAGGCATTCCCATGATTGACCTGCAGGAAGCGCATCTCACTGTTGATGAATGTGAAGCCATAAGGTTAGCTGACCTTCTTAATATGTCATACGAGGAGGCCGGTGAACAGATGGGGGTATCCAGAGCGACATTCGGAAGGATTGTTCAGCGGGCAAGAAGCAGGGTCGCAGACGCCATTATTAATGGAAAGGCAATAAATATCGATGGCGGGAATTACAGTGTAATCAACGAAAAGCGAATATTTATGTGCCGCAAATGCAATAATACGTGGGAGGAACCATGTGGAACTGGAAGACCCAAAAATTGTCCATCATGCAGCCACGAACAATTTTATCGGATTTGGGGAAAAATGGATGACACATAATACCTGATGAATTCGACTTTTCTGTCACTCCGGCGAAGGCGGGGGTCCACAACTATCTGATCCGCCTCCGGCGGACTGGATTCCCGCCTTCGCGGGAATGACAAAAGCTGGTGTTTTTTCGACTTTTTAGGAGTTTATTGATATGGAGGTAGTTTGTTATTATGAAAATTGCTATTACATCAACAGGGAAAAATTTATCGTCAGACATGGATCCGCGCTTTGGAAGAGCAGCATATTTTATTATCGTTGATCCAGAAACCATGGAATATAATGTTGTAGAAAACAGCCAGAATCTGAATCTTCCTCAGGGCGCAGGGATACAGGCTGGCAAGACTGTAGTAGACAGCAAAGCAGAAGTATTAGTTACAGGCAATTGCGGCCCAAAAGCATTTCAGGTATTGCAAAGCGCAGGCATAAAGATCCTAATCGGCGCTAAGGGGCTGGTTAGTGATGCAATTGCACAATATGAAAACAAAGAATTAGAAATCATCCGGGATGCTAATGTAGAAGGTCATTGGGTATAGTCGATAATATAGGAGAGGTATAATGGTTACACATGATAAAGCAAGCCGTAGCACGGCTGAAAAGGAAAAAGAAAAAACTGAGCAAGATGTTCTGGTAGAGATATCTCTAAACAAAATAAAAAATAAGTTTATTGTTATGAGCGGCAAAGGGGGGGTTGGCAAGACAAGTGTGTCTGTTAATCTTTCCATAGCCCTTGCCAACAAAGGTTATAAGGTTGGGATTATGGATGTTGATCTGCATGGTCCTGATGTCCCTAGAATGCTCGGGCTTAAAGGAATGTTAAGTTTGAGTCCAACTCAAAGGCTGATGCCGATGAGCTCTATAGAAAATTTGCATGCGGTTTCCATCGAATCCCTTACACAAGACAAGGATGCTGCGATAATATGGAGAGGTCCGCTCAAACATGGTGCGATCAGACAATTTATCTCCGATATTGAATGGGGCGAGCTTGATTTTTTGATTATCGATTCTCCTCCAGGAACAGGTGACGAGCCTCTTACCGTTGCCCAAACCATTAAAGATGCAAAGGCAATTATAGTGACCACACCGCAGGAGGTGGCTCTTGCCGACATCAGGAAATCGATCAATTTCTGCAAAACCGTAAAAATGGAAATCTTTGGTCTTATAGAGAATATGAGTGGTTTTACATGCCCTAATTGCGGTGAAAAGATTGATCTGTTCGGAAGCGGCGGCGGGGAAAAAACAGCCAAAACAGCAGGAATAACCTTTCTTGGTAAAATTCCCTTTGATCTTAATGTAGTGTCATGTGGTGATACAGGCGTTTCTTTTCAGGAAAAATATAAAGATTCTCCGGTAACAAAGGCATTTGCCGATATTGCCGAAAGAATGTCAAAATTAGTGTAAAAAACGTAACTACTCAGGTGGATAGGCTAAAGGCTGAAGGCTTTTAGGGAAAAGAGTCATAAAACTCAATAATAGCCTAACTATTAGCTTAAAAAATCAAACAGATAATCCGCCAAAGGGCTCTGGCGGACTAAGAGCTAATTCGCCAACGTACTCTGGCGGACTAATAGCTTTTTTACGAATTCATCAAAATTTGGAGGATTATTAATATGAAATTTGCGATACCGTTGGCCGAAGGAAAACTCACAGCTCATTTTGGGCATTGTGAGGAATTTGCGATTATCGAAGTTGAGAATGATCAGATCAAGAATAAAGAGATTCTCGTTCCCCCACTCCACGAGCCTGGGGCGCTTCCGAGATGGCTTCATGAAATAGGCGCAAATGTGATTATTGCCAGTGGAATGGGACAGAGAGCGATTGATCTTTTCAGTCAGAACAGCATTAGCGTGGTTATCGGCGCGCCTTCTCTGGAGCCTGAAGGACTGGTTACGAGTTATATTGATGCTACTCTTGCAACCGGTGATAACCTCTGCGACCATTAAACCTAAAATGAGCGATTAGCCATTAGCTTTTAGCAGTTAGCACAATAATTTCAATATATTGCTAAAGGTCAATCCGCCAGAGCCCGTTGGCGGAGGTGAAAATCGAATCGCTGGTAACTACCCGAAATAATAAGAGCTAACCGCTAATTGCTAACAGCTAATCGCTTAACGTAGGTTAGAGGGAATTTCAGGAAGGAAAACTGATAGATGAAAGACTATAAATATCTGTTTGGCCCAGTGCCTTCCCGTCGATTCGGGCGGTCTCTTGGTGTTGATCTGAATCCTTACAAGACATGCAGTCTGGATTGTGTGTTTTGCCAGTTAGGACGAACCACTCAAAGAACTGTGACCAGGCAAGAATATGTCCCGACAGATATGGTATTATCCGAACTGAAAGACTGGCTAAAAACAGATGGCAGAGCAGACTATATTACCCTTTCCGGCTCAGGGGAGCCTACATTGCATTCCGGCTTCGGGAAAATACTTGAGTTCATACGCTCAAAAAGCACAATTTCTGCCGCACTCTTGACTAATGGCACGATGTTAGACCTTCAGGAAGTGCGTGATGCGGCATCTCTTGCCAACGTTGTAAAGGTTTCTCTAAGCGCCTGGGACCAGGCTTCCTATGGATGGGTGAACCGCCCTCATCCACAGTTGCTGTTCGATCACCTGGTCGAAGGGCAGAAGGTTTTCCGTGCGGAATTCAAGGGACAGCTATGGATGGAGGTCTTTCTGATGGGAGGGATCAACTCGATGCCTGCCGATGTCCGCAAGATCGCGACTTTTGCAAAGGAAATCGGTCCGGATCGCATCCATCTCAATACCGCTGTTCGTCCTCCGGCGGAGGATTTTGCCACGGCCCTGTCCAGGGAACGTATGGAGGCGCTGATCCATCTGTTTCACCCGACAGCAGAGGTTATTGCGGAGTTCAGGGCGAAGCATGCAAACCATATACAGATAAACCAGGAAACAATTTTTTCCATGTTGCAACGACGGCCGTGTACAGCAAATCAGGTTGCGGACATATTCGGTATGCATCTCAACGAGGTGTCAAAATATCTTGGCAATCTTATGCGTACTGATCAGATCCGCACGGAACGTAAAAATACTACTGTGTATTACGCAGCCAAAAACAGGAAAAACAAACCACTAAATAGGAGGTAAGTAATATGAAAATAGCAGTCACATCTACAGGCCCCACACTTGATGATATGATGGAGGCGCGTTTCGGACGGTGCGCCTACTTCCTGATTATCGATTTGGATACCATGGAATTTGAAGCGTTTGAAAACCCAAATATTGCTTTAGGCGGAGGGGCAGGGATCCAATCTGCCCAGCTCATGGCGGATAAAGGCGTATCAACGGTTTTGACCGGAAACTGCGGCCCCAACGCATTTCAAACTTTTAGCGCGGCTAACATACAGGTGATAACAGAAGTGAGCGGACAGGTGCGTCAGGCTGTTGAGCAATACAAATCCGGCGCTTTAGCCAGCACCACCACTCCAAATGTGCAAAGTCAGTTTGGAATGGGCATGGGAGGCGGTATGGGTACGGGGCGTGGAATGGGCATGGGTGGCGGTAGAGGCATGGGAGGCGGTGGCGGTAGAGGCATGGGAGGCGGTGGCGGTAGAGGCATGGGAGGCGGTGGCGGAATGGGCATGGGAGGCGGAATGGGAGCCTCAGCATGGCCCGGTTCAGGTCAGCCAGAACCCACTGCGTTATCAGAAGAGAAGAGCCTGAAAGAGCAGGTAAATGAATTGCGTAAGCAGATTGAAACCCTTCAATCAAGCATCAATGCCTTAGGAAAAAAATAAGTAATAGCCCTTCTTTGTGCCTGGTGGCTGAACTATTAGGGGGAATGTAGAATTTTACAAATGACGAGGAGCAGATAATGATTATCAGTATTGCAAGCGGGAAAGGAGGTACAGGAAAAACAACTATAGCTACCAACCTGGCCGTTTCCCTTAAATCCGATGTCCAGCTTTTGGACTGCGATGTAGAAGAACCCAATTCGCATCTTTTTATTCAGCCCGTTATTGAAAAGGTTAAAACAATTACAACACCTGTTCCTGAGGTGGATATGGAGAAGTGCAGCTTATGCGGAAAATGCGGGGAAATATGCCAGTTCAAGGCCATTGCAGTTATTGCTGATACTGTATTGGTATTTCATGAATTGTGTCACAGTTGCGGCGGCTGTATGCAGGTATGTCCTGAAAAAGCCATTACCGAAACAGGCCGCGAATTAGGCGTCATCGAACAAGGGCACAGAAATGGTCTTGAATTCGTGCATGGTCGGTTAAGAGTCGGAGAGGCAATGTCTCCCCCTTTAATCAAAAAAGTACGCGAATATACCCGGCCTGGCATATTGACCATCATTGATGCCCCTCCGGGAACCTCATGCCCTGTAATCGCTTGCATGACGGGCGCTGATTTTGTCTTGTTAGTCACAGAACCTACCCCTTTTGGTCTGCACGATCTTAAGCTGGCTGTCGGGGCCGTCAAGATCCTTGGGATTCCGTGTGGATTGGTTATCAACCGGTCAGACATAGGGAATGATCAGGTAAAGATTTATGCCGAGCAGGAAAATATTCCTGTTTTAATGGAAATTCCTTTTGACCGACGTATTGCAGAGGCGTACTCAAGAGGAAAAATGATCGTCGAGGTAATGCCCGAGTGGAAAGAAAGGTTTGCGAAATTATATCATCAAATCAAAGAAATTGTATTTTCTAATAATTGAAGGAATGGATAACTATGCCGATTTATGAATTTAGATGCAAAAACTGCGGCAATATTTTTGAATATTTATGTTTTAAAAGCAGTGACAGAGATCAGGCGCTTTGTCCTAAGTGCGGTCACAAAAAATCCGACTTACTGATGTCTGCATTTTCCTCCACAAGTTCCAGCAGTACCGGCAAGGGAGCAAACAGTGCATCATTATCTTCGTGCTCTCCTTCAGGCGGTTTTTCATGAGCCTGATCCTAACAGCCGTGTGCTGTTGCGAGAATTAAATAGAAAAACAAAAGGAAACACAGGGATAATCGCCATGAAAGAAATAGTTATCATAAGCGGTAAGGGCGGGACAGGAAAGACAAGTATTATTGCGGCATTTGCCTCATTGGCTAAAAGCAAGGTTCTTTGTGATGCAGATGTGGACGCGGCTGATCTGCATTTAATCACAAAACCTGAAATTAAGGAGAAGCATGATTTTGAGTCCGGGCACACGGCAATTATTAACCAGGATAAATGCAGCGAGTGCGGCCTGTGCCGGGATTTATGCAGGTGGAACGCAATTAGTGAGGATTTTGTAGTAAACTTTATTGAATGTGAAGGCTGTGGTGTTTGTTACTATTTCTGCCCTGAAAAGGCCATTGATTTTCCTCTGAATACATGCGGAGAGTGGTATCTTTCTGAGACCCGTTTTGGCCCCATGGCTCATGCCAGGCTCCATATTGCCGAAGAAAATTCCGGTAAACTGGTAGCCCTTATACGGCAGGAAGGTAAAAAGCTTGCAGAAAAAAGGCATATAAATTTACTTCTCACAGACGGACCTCCGGGCATAGGCTGCCCGGTCATCGCATCCCTTGGAGGGGCTACTGCGGTGCTCATTGTGGCCGAACCCACTGTTTCGGGAAGACACGACATGGAGCGTGTTGTCGAATTAGCTGCCTTTTTCAAGATTCCGGCCATGGTTTGTGTTAACAAATTTGATCTTAACCCTGATCAGGGAAAGGCCATTGAAGTATTTGCAAGAGAAAAAAATATAGGTGTGATTGGTCGAGTCCCTTTTGATCCTGCCTTTACCAGGGCAATGGTTCAGGGTAAGACCATTGTGGAATTTGACAGCCAGTCTGAAGGTTGTAAGGCGGTCAAGGGTGTATGGGAAAATCTGGCGCAAAGTCTTGAGATTTGAAGGGATTGAGAGATCTTTTGGTTTATCCCGGGATGAATTTAAATGAGCAACTACAATAAATATGAGGCAATTACTAAGGCAAGAGAGATTCTCGACCTCCCTGAGTCAGCGACAATGGAGGAAATAAAAAGCCATTATAAGATATTGCTCAAAAAATGGCACCCGGATGTATCACAAGAAAAGAAGGAAAGTTATGAAAAAATGATAAGAAAAATTACAGATGCCTATAACTGCATAATGATATATTGCAGTGACTATAAGTTTTCGTTTTCAAAAGAAGAGGTGGAAAAATATATTTCACCTGAGGAATGGTGGGTCAAACGATTTGGAAATGATGGAATATGGAGTAGTGACAGCAAAGAGATTTGATCAATGCCAAAAATATCCCCCTGCTTTGTTGATGACATTAACAGGGCCTTGCTGGAGGCTCATCCAGGTGTGAGCGATATGAGGCTTAGATGATGGTTGTGTTATTAGGTGTCTTCAAGCATGCACTTATGATTACCGTCTTTGTGTTTGTGATGATGCTTTTGGTCGATTTTATCGACATGGCCAGTAAGGGACGCATGTCGGGCATCATCAAAGGAGGTCCGTGGAGACAATATACCTTAGCCTCTTTTTTAGGCGCTACCCCTGGTTGTCTTGGCGCTTTCATGAATGTCAGCCTTTATGTCCACGGCATGATCTCTTTTGGCGCCATAGTGGGTGGAATGATAGCCACATCCGGAGATGAGGCGTTTGTGATGCTTTCTCAGTTCCCGGGTACGGCGCTGGCGCTTTTCGGGTTGCTGTTTGTGTTCGGAATAGTTTTTGCCTGGATAAGTGACAGGATTATCCCTATCCTGGGAATTACCCCTTGCGAAGCATGCATTGATGCCTATTGTGAAGAATGCCTGCCTGGTATAGATAATCAGGAAACTATCCGTGATATTTTTCGACCCGCGAATTTCGTTGAAAATTTTCAGTCCCTTTCCTTCACCAGGTTCCTTCTCCTTATACTTTCAGTCTCTTTTATGATTTTAGTCATACTTGGAACTCTCGGCCCATCCACCTGGGACTGGAAACGCATTACCTTTATCTCTCTTTCTATATGCACATTCTGCATTATTATGGTTTGCTCCGAACATTATCTTGAATCCCATATCTGGGACCACATCATAAAGAAACACCTGTTTCGGGTCTTTTTGTGGACTTTTGGAGCCCTTCTTTTTGTGCACTGGGGTCTGGCCTTATGGAATCTGGATCGCTTTATCCATGACCATATGCTGTGGGTGTTGCTGATCGGTGCCTTAATGGGAATTATTCCTGAATCAGGTCCGCATCTCATATTTGTGATGATGTATGCACAGGGTCTTATACCCTTTTCCGTATTATTCACCACATCGTTTGTACAGGACGGGCACGGCATGCTCCCCCTTCTTTCATACAGCCTCAAGGATTCTGTGTTGATTAAAGTCTTTAACCTTGCTTTTGGATTAGCCGTTGGGAGCATCCTTTACGCCATAGGATATTAAGGGGCAAAACTATAAATAATTAGTGCCTGTCCGAAAAATCTGGTTTTTGGTAGGTTGGGTTGAGCGTAATCAGTTACATTGGGTTTCGTATCTCAACCCAACCTACGAAAATCAAGCAATTACCAGAATATGGTTTCAGTGAGCGAAACCCAACAAATCATGTGGCCGGGGTTCTCGGACAGGCACTAATTAAGCAAGGCATCTGTGGATGCGCAGAGATAAAACTGAAAAATCAAACAGGAGGTATACCATGAAAAGAATGTTCAAAACATTTAGCTTAGGTAATCTGGAGCTTGTAAACCGGTTTATCTTTCCCCCGATCAAGATAGGCCGTGGCAATCCTGATGGCGCCGTGACGGATAGCCAATTGACTTTCTACCAACAAATCGCCAAAAACGGCCCGGGATTGGTAATTATTGAGCCTGTTTCAGTTACTGCTGATGGCAGGGAACACCCTAAACAACCCTGCATCCATCTGCCTCAGAGCGCCGTTGAACTCAAGAAGATTGCGGATGTTGTACATGGGGAAGGTCGCTTCGTGTGCCTTCACCTGAACCATGCCGGTGCTGGCGCACTTCCCAAAATCATCGGGGGTAAACCCAAGGCGCCGTCCGTTATGACATGCGTTGCCAGGGAGGGCACCGTTTCAGAGGCCCTTACCGAAGAAGATATTGAGATAATCCTTGGCGGATACAAATCCGCTGCCGAAAAGGCACAGGAAGCAGGGTTTGACATCATAGAAATCCAGGGAGGACACGGTTATCTCATCTCGCAATTCCTGAACAGGAAGCTAAACAAAAGAGAAGACCGCTACGGCCAGGATCGGTTGCTTTTTGCAAGGGAGGCCATTGCAGCAGTAAAACAGGGAGCGCCCGATCTCCCATGTATTCTCCGGATCTCAGGCAATGAGATGTCTCCCGAGTTTGGCATCAGCCAGGAGGATCTTCTACCCCTACTGAAACTGGCGGAAGGAGCTGGAATCAACGCCATACATGTAAGCATGGGAAACGCCTGCTTTAGCCCTCCATGGTATTTTCACCATACCAGTCTCCCGGATAAACCCCAGATGGATGCATTGTCATGGGTCCGTAATCATACATCCATTCCCATGATTGTCGCGGGCAGGATGGGCAGGAAGGAAAAAGTAATCAAGGTCCTGGATGATGGACTGGCTGATCTTGTGGCCCTTGGAAGACCTCTTATTGCCGACCCTGATTTGATAGAGAAATGGCAAAAAGGGATGGATGAGGATGTCATGTATTGCGGTTATTGCTTACAGGGATGTCTCCATCGCATGAAAGGCGGCGAATCCCTGGGCTGCAATTTAAATCCGGAAATTGGTTTGCCTCCTTTGGGGCAAACAGACATTCCCATGAAGGTCCTGATCGCAGGAGGAGGTCCCGCAGGTATGAGTGCAGCCCTGTATATGACCAGACGTGGTCACCATGTTACGCTGTCCGAAAAAACGGATCATCTGGGCGGGCAGTTCGCCCTTGCGTGGCAGGCGCCCGGAAAAGAAAGGATGAAACAGGGGTTGGATAGCCTTAAACATGTGACAAAGGCGAGTGGCGCATCTATCCTTATGAACAGAGCCGTGGACGCGGTCCTTGTAAGAGAAATTCAACCCGATCTTTTGGTGTGGGCAACCGGAGCAATGCAAAACATCCCGGAGATCAAGGGCCTTGACAATCAGCATGTCATGACATCCATAGAGTATTTCCAGAGGGAAAAGGAGATAAAAGGGCCGAGGATCCTGGTCATCGGGGCCGGCAGGACTGGGGTTGAGATCGCCGAAAAATTAGGCAAGGAGGGTTATGATGTAGTTGCCACAAAGCGAACAGATCCCATAGGGAGCATGATGGAGATGATTACAAAGAAATTGGCCCTAATGAGGATTGACCAGATGGACAAGGTGACGCTGATGCCACATACAACTGTTAAGGAGTTCAAGGCTGACAGCGTTGAGGTGGAAAAGGATGGGGAGATGCTGTCTTTGAAACCCTTCCAGAGCGTTATCCTGGCGTCTGGCATGAGATCGGCTGCAGGACCCGATGAAGAGATCGTAAACGCAGTTACCAGGATGGAAGTCATTGGAGATGCCAGAGAGGTCCATGATATATTCAGCGCTGTCCATGCAGGCTATAATCTTGCCCTTAAATACTGAAGGTTGAAAGTAGGTTAAAGGAGGATTGAAATGCCAATTTATGAGTACCGATGCAAGGTATGTGGGGCTACATCTGAGTATCTAATGGGTGTGGGAAAGGATGAAAATATCTCTTGCAAAGAATGCGGAAGCGCTGAGATGGAGAAGATATTATCCGTTGCTTCCTTTATTGGTGGAATATCGGAACGTGCTCCAGGCATGACCTGCTGTGGTCGTGAAGAGCGCTGTGACACACCTCCATGCTCTGATGGAGGCACATGCAGACGGGGATAAGCGCCGAGGTCAGAAAAGGAATAGAACATAAAATGAGCTGTAAGGAAGAGCTTCAAGAACTTAAAACAAAGGCCAGGGCGATTCAAGACAGCCTTGATCTCTTGAAAATGCGAATCAAGAAGCTTCGGCAGGGAGCCCCTGCGACTTCCCAATGGAAGGCCTTTGTCGATGTAGAAACATGCGTGGGATGCGGGATCTGCCAGGAAGCCTGTCCTGTGGGGGCAATTGCCGTTGAGGGAATTGCGCTGGTTGACGCCCAAAGATGTATTGGCTGTGGCCGCTGTGTTCAGGAGTGTCCGAAAGGTGCACTTTCTCTTGGCCCATCCGGTTTACCTGCTCAATATCAGGCAAGATCTTGGAGAAGGGCTAATAATTTTGGCCATCCAGTCGCAGGTTATCCCGGGCCTCCGGTGAAAATGAATTTTGCGGCAAATCCGGAGGCTCGGAAACCCATTATTATGATTCAGAAGATTTCGACTCGAGCTCTTCGATGCGCTTGCTTATCGCATCAAGTTCACTCTTCACGGCATCGGCTTCGCTTTTGAGCATGTTGACCTCGTCTTCGGGGTCCATGTTGTAAGGACTCCCATAAGGGGCATTGTAAGCGAGTCCATACCTTCCTCCAGTAAGAGGATAAGCTCCTCGCCAACCAAAGCCACTCCCGTATCCTCGGCCCCACCCAAAGCCTGGCCCAAAACCGCCTCTGAAACCACGACCAAATCCGCGTCCATAACCGGCACCCAAATATCCGGGTCCCGCTGCAGGCGCTGGACCATAACCAGCCTGGGAAGGATTGCAGTAACCTCGGCCTCCTCCAGTCATAGGACCCATTCCCGCAGGTCCTGTTCCATCAAATCCTGGCATATAAAACACCTCCTTTCCTTTAAAATCCACCGCCCCGGCCCCGGCGGCGTCTTCCTCTTCCTCTGGGCGGCATCTCAAAATTACCACCCTCGATTCTAAGTATTTTTCCCATAACCAGGGCATCGGCAACAATGGCCCTCGCCTCAGCCAAGATTCTCCCAAAGGTCTGACGTGAGACATTCATCATCCGGGCTGATGTCTCCTGATCCAACCCTTGAAAATCGTTCAGTTTGATCGCCTCAAGACCCTCTATGGGCAGGATAACCTCCTCTTTTCCCGGGGGCATCCTGCTGGGAAAAAAGGCGTCAACAATAGGGCGTCCCTGAACAAATCTGAGCTTTCTTGGCCTCGGCATTTTTCATCTCCCGTTACGAGACCTTTGCAAAACGCCCCCTTTTGCCCAATTACTGCGTCAGGCTCAAATTTTAATCCTCGAAATATTCAATATATTCCTGCGGTTAAAATTTCTGCCTTCCTTGTACTTGAACAAAATTGAACATTTTTCAAAGGTCCCGTTATGAGCTTGTGCCTATAATACAGCTCTTTTTATGGAATAATCAAGCATTTTTTTGAGCATACGCTTAATTAAAGCTCCCCGCAGTCCACTTGACCCTTGACCGTTCCAACATAATCCGATATTGATTTTTTCAGTTTCCAAATTTTTCTTAAATACGATTGCTTAGAGGATTGAAAATGAAAACCTATCTTGACTGTTTTCCCTGTTTCTTAAATCAAGCGCTCCGGGCGGCGAGGATAGCAACCGATGATGAAAAGAAGGTTAAAGAGGTATTAGATGAAGTCGGAATGATGCTAAAAAACATCCCGCTTGAAAGCAGTCCCCCGGAAACCGGCAGGCTGATCTATCGCAAGGTAAGCGAGATTACTGGAAATTGGGACCCCTACAGAGAAATAAAAGATAAAAGCACAAAAAAGGCCCTGTCATTATATCCTTCTTTGAAAAGCCATGTTGAAAAATCTAACAACAGCCTCCTTACAGCGATTAGAATTGCGATTGCCGGCAATGTAATAGACTTTGGTGCAGGCAGGGCTTTTGATATTGAAAAAGACACAGCCGAAACGCTTAAAAAAGACTTTGTTATATGCGATTATAGTAAATTCAAAGATTGTTTAGATAAAGCCGATGAAATTTTGTATATTGGGGATAATGCTGGGGAATGTGTCTTTGACAAAGTTTTAATAGAGGAGATGAAAAAACCAACCATATATGTCGTCAGGAATACACCTGTTATAAATGACGCGACATATGAGGACGCAGTAAAGGCAGGCATCGATAAAGTTGCAACCATATTATCCTCTGGCACGGATGCTCCTGGAACTATACTCAAAACATGCAGCCTAAAATTTAAGAATGTTTATAAAAGTTCAAAATTCATAATAAGTAAGGGCCAGGGAAATTATGAAGCGCTTTCCAATGAAAAACATACCATATTTTTTCTCTTAAAAGTAAAATGTCAGGTCATTGCAAATGATATTGGCGCTGGGGAAGGTGATATTATATTGAAAGGAAAAGATATAGATACAACAGTAAAAGCAGCAGAGGAGGTGCCGGGTTCTCTCAAGGAATAGACTTTACCCTCCCTATGGAAAGATCGTGTAAAGGAATCAGTATGTCAGCCATCTCCTTTATCTTTTGGGCGGAATCATAAGCCTCCATCACATTAATATGTACACCAGAAGCAATAGCCGGTCCTTGTGCCGGAAAATTTTTATCATTGCAGCAAAAGCCGGTGATAATAGCCTTTCCTTTTGAAGTATTTATCGAAACAGACTGCCCCCCGACAGTATGGCCGGGCGTAAAAATTACATCGATTCCGTCGAATATATTTGCGTCTCCTTCCACCTCGATCACATTTACATCATCAAGCACATCCGAATAATACCTGTGATCAATCGGATGAGGGTTTTTAAAAAATTCAAGTTCAGCTTTCTGAACATACACATCTGCATTTATGCATTTATAATCATTTTCACAGTGATCATTATGAAGATGGGTATGAATGATCACATCAATTTCTTCCGGCTTTAGATTTACAGTTGCAAGCGCCTCTTCAAATTCAAATATTTCAAATCCACACTTTTCCCTTGCTCCATCAGGCACGACAAACTGTTCAAGCCCTGTATCAACCAGAATATTTTTGCTTCCCCCTTTTATGCAAAAAACATAAATAGGAAGAAGAATCCTTTTCCCATAATCGTGAAGATAGGTCATGACCCCCTGGTCTGTTTCATTAATGCCAACGGTCAGGGGATGAATTGTATATTCATGCATAGCAGCCTCATTCTGAGACCTTTGCAAAACGCCCCCTTTTGCCCAATTACTGCGTCAGGCTCAAATTTTAGGCCTCGAAATACTCAATGTATTCCTACGTTTAAAATTTTCGCCTTCCTTGAACTTGAACAAAATTGGGCATTTTTCAAAGGTCTCATTCTAAAGAAAAGCTCAAGTTTTGGATTTCATGGGACTTGCGCAACCTGTATGTGCATTTGCAAAGAGTTTGGTAAAATTCAGGTAATATGTTAAACAGTTGTTACTTTTTTATCAAGAGAAAATATCGCATCCTTTTTAAAAAGCTTGACTTGTATATTATTGTCATATGCAATATAAATTAATGGAAAAGAAATTTGAACATTTTACAGGATTCCAGTGGGGCTAAGGAAATATCGATAAAAATCTCATTAAGCATGATGTCGAAAACTGGGAATGTGAACAGGTATTTTTTAACAGGTCTCTTCTTGTTCTCGATGATCCAAAGCAGTGAAAGAACATTGCGGTTATACCTTTCAACTATAAAATTCTAATAATCTGATAACCACATTAACAAGAGGCATTACAATGAACATACTATTTATTATTTCTACAGACGATGCTGAAACAGCATATAATGCTATGAGGTTAGCCAATGTGGCAGTCAAAAAAGATGATGATGTAAGTGTGTTCATGCTTGGAAAAGGAGTTCTTTTTGAACAAATCAGCAATGAAGAGTTTAATGTAATGGAACAGATTGACCAATTTGAAGGTGATTTTTACGTCTGAGGGGTGTGTATGAAATCCCACGGTCTGGAGGGATCAAGCTCATGTCCTATTGGTTGGATGGATGATCTTTATGAATTATCTATGGAGGCGGATAAAGTGTTTACCTTTTGATATCATTTTCAACAAGGAGAATATTGTGGAGGAGCTGAAAAAAAGCATTGTCATACCGATTGATGGTTCAAAAAATTCGTTGAGATCATTGGATTATCTTAATCTTATGTTTGGCCCGGACCATAAAATGCATGTCCATCTTCTGTATGTCATGCCCTCTTTGCCGCCGCTGTTAACAGACAATAAAACAATGGACAGGAAGATCAGGTCAGCGCTGGCGTCAGTTAAAAGAAAGAATAAAGAAATAGCCGAGCGGGTTTTAGCAGAAGCCAGGAAAATTCTTAGTGATAAAGGTTTTAATGAAGAGAATATCAAACCGCATTACCAGCAATGTGAAAGTACTATTGCCAGAGATATTTATTATTGGGCAAAAAATAAAAGGGCGGATACTATTCTGATGTCCAGGCGTGGGCAAACCGATTTTAAACCGTTTATCATGGGTGAAATTTCCACCAGACTTGTGGAGTACTGCAGGGATTGCCCTTTGTGGATAGTGGGGGGCGGTGTTCGTTCAAAAAAGGCGCTCATTGCCGTGGATAGTTCCGAAAATGCCCTGAGAGCTGTTGACCATGCCGGTTTTATGCTTTCCGAAACCGATTGCAAGGCAACCATTTTTTATACCATGAGACATTTGAGACGCTTTGTTCCTCTGGAGGCCCTTGAAGAAGCTCCTGATCTCGAAGAGTTCTGGAAGAACAAGGCAGGTCAACAGATTGCTCCATATATGAAAAAGGCTAAAGAAATACTTCTCGATGCAGGGCTTTCCGAGGATCAGATCGCCACAAAGGTAATAGACGGCAGCCGGTCTGCTGCTGACGATATTCTCAAAGAAGCGCGTAAAAACGGTTTTGGAACAATTGTATTGGGACGCAGGGGTGTTTCGAAAATAAAGGAGCTTTTCATGGGCAGTGTAACCAGAAAGATTTTGAACAGCTTTAGCGGGTTGACTCTCTGGATCGTTCAATAATATGGAAACAATCCATCCTCTTGTTTACATAGGCCTGCTTCTTGTCTTGAGCTATGCAGGCGGAAAAGTAGCAAACTACTTTAAAGCCCCTCGTGTGACAGGATATCTTGTAATTGGGGTGCTGCTTAGCCCTTCGCTTCTGGGGCTGTTCCATGAGAGTCTGGTTAAAGAAGAACTAACTCTAATTACAGATATAGCTTTGTCTATAATTGCTTTTTTAATCGGTGGATCTCTTAGTCTGATAAAGTTGAAAAAGCTTGGAAAGCATATTCTCTGGATAACGCCATCGGAAGCTATTTGTGCTTTTCTTGCAACCACAGGAATTCTCATCCTGTTTTTCCCTTTTGTTGATGCTTATACAGGGGCTTTTTGTTCATTCTGGAACCTGTATTTTCCTATGGCGCTTGTAATAGGGGCGCTATGTTCCGCCACAGCGCCGGCAGCGACGTTGGCCATTATTCATGAATACAAATCAAAAGGGCCTCTAACATCCATAATCCTGGGTGTGGTGGCTCTGGATGATGCTTTGGCCATTATATTTTTCGCTCTTGCCGGCACAATAGCTCATATTTTTATTGGTCATGAATCCATTAACTGGCAAAACTTGCTGTTTTTACTCGTTTATTCCATATTTATTTCCCTTTTTTTAGGTGGCGCTACCGGGTTGTTCCTTCGATACCTGATACGATTTATCTCTCGGGAAAGCGCAATGCTTACAGTGATGTCAGGATCCATTTTTCTGGTAGCAGGTCTATCTATCAGCCTTAAAACATCTCCTTTGCTTGCCAATATGATGCTTGGGTTTGTGGTGGTCAATTTTGTAAAGCACCATGAAGATCTTTTTACAGTTGTGGAAAAAATCGAAGAACCCATATTTGGAATGTTTTTTACTCTTGCAGGGGCGCATTTTGACTTTAGCGTAATTCAAATGGCCGGCTGGTTGGCCATAGTTATTACCATTGGTCGTTTTGCCGGAAAGTTGCTTGGGAGCCGTCTTGGTTCTCAAATTTCACATGCCCCCAGGGAGGTCAAAAAGTATCTTGGGTTTGCCCTGATGCCTTCAGCAGGAGTAGCTGTTGGCCTTGTTTTGGAAGCTGGTGCAATATTTGGCCCTTCATCACTATTGGAAATAATGGTAAACGCTGTATTGGGATCGGTAATAATCAATGAACTGATGACGCCGTTTTTTGTCCGATTTTCACTTAGAAGGGCAGGGGAGGCGTAAGCGATCAGAGAGCAGAGGGCGGAGATCAGAGGTCGGAGGTCAGAGGTCGGAGATCAGAGGTCGGAGCTTGCCCGCCGTCAGTTTGGCGGGGTCGGAAGTCGGAAGTCGGATGTTGAGAGGGTGAGAAGGTAAAAAGAGAAAAAGATGAACGTCCAACATCGAATCCGCCAAAGCTCACTGGCGGAAACGTCCAACGTCGAATGAAAAACAAAAGAATTAGAGATCGGAGGTTGGAGGACACGACATGAAGCATGTTGAAAAAGTTACAGAAAATACAAAGGTAGCCGAACTGGTCGCTCTTCTAAAAAAGAGAAAGATTCCGATTATTCATGAAAATGCCAGTATTAAAGAGGTGATTGACGTCGTGATCAGTTTTGAGCACAGGCGTCTTCTTTATGTGATTGATGGTGAAAAAAAACTTGCCGGCCTCATCTCTTTGGGGATTCTTGCACGACATGTATTTTCTCCAAGCCATGAGCCCCAAATCCACGCAAGGTTTTTAATCAATATGATTACCGCTGAAACAGCAAAGGACATAATGAAAAGAAAAACAGTGGTGGCGACTGAAAATGAACAGGTGGGGATGGTATTGAAGAGAATGATCAGGACCAATGTGCATGAGATGCCTGTTGTAGATGATGAAAAAAGGGTGGTTGCCGATATTACGCTCATCGATCTATTGCGATTTTTAGTCAAGTAAAGTTAAGAGATTGAGGAATTAAGAGATTGAGGAATTAAGGGATTGAGGGATTAAAAACAATAGAATACCTTTAATTCCTAAATTCCCTAATTCCCTAATTCCTAAATTTTAAAGTAGTAATTGCTTTAACCTGACACCTGACACCTTATAAATTCAATTACTTACGAATTCATCAAAAGTTTAGTCTGTCAATATCAGAAGTTTTGCCGATTATAATCATGGCGCTATTCTGACAAAACTCGAAATCAGCTCCCGGGATCAGATGAAATTCGTTCGATAGAATATCTTTTACAGCAATAACTACCACCTTATATTTATTTCGTATCTTAAGATCGCCAAGTGTTTTGCCGATAAACTTATCAGGCGCCGCAAGTTCAACGATTTCGTACTCAGGGGAGAGGGGAATGTGTTCGATCAGATTGGGGGAATGTAGTTTTTGGGCGAGCCGTTTGGCTCCTTCTCTTTCAGAGTAAATGATATCTGTTGCCCCAATGGCGGTCAATATTTTGCCAAAAGCATCATTTTTTGCTTTGATAATGATCCGTTTAACCCCAATATTTATCAGGTTAAGAGTAGTCAGAGCATTAGCCTCAAGATTATCGCCCATATTAAGTATGACTGCATCCACATCTTTATTCACAAATTCCGACAAAACCTTTTTATCAGTGGTATCGGCGATAATAGATTCAGTCACCAGGTCTTTTGTTGCGTTCACCCTTTTTTCGTTCCGGTCAATGATTAGCACCTGATGCCCGAGGTTTTCCAACTCTATGGCTGTATTTTGCCCGAAAGTTCCCAGACCTATAACAACGAAATATTTCATAATTAATGTTCTCCTTTAACTCAATGTCATTAACTTAATGGCCGTTCTTTAAAGTAGTCCCCTTAAAAGATGAACATCCAACATCGAACATTGAACGTCGAACATCGAATAATGATGTCGCTCCGCTCTTTAAAATTATTTTAAAATAGAACAAAAAAATCAATACCGAACCTTGAATGACTATTTCTGTTTCTTTTCAGATGTTCATCTTTTTCCATTCAGCATTCGATGTTCGACATTCATCTCTTTTCCCATTCAACGTTCGATGTTGGACGTTCGATGTTCGATGTTCATTTTTTTTCAGTCCTTTAACTTACGACTATATCCGCTTCCGGATAAGTAAATGAAGCCGGTTTTAGGCGCCCCACAAGAGAATATGCTATGGCAAGGGGCCCTGCACGTCCGATAAACATCGAAAGAATGGTCACCACTTTTCCTGCAAAGCTCAGCTCCGGGGTTATCCCTGTTGAAAGTCCAACTGTTCCCAGAGCGGAGACTACCTGGAAAAGAATATCCAGAGGAGCTGATTTTTCTATATACATGAGTATTCCGGTGGCTGTAAAAACCCACAGCATTGCCATGATGATTATGGCAAAAACTTTTCGCATGGTTTCCTGTGGAATCCGGTTTTTAAAAATGGAAACATCATTTCTACCGGAAAGGTAGGAACGTAGAAATGCCAGAAGCAAGACAAAGCTGACAGTTTTAATCCCGCCACCGGTGCCGCCTGGTGAAGCCCCTACAAACATGAGAAAGAGGATAATCCAGAGACTGGATGTATGCATATTTCCGATTTCGATTGTATTGAAGCCGGTGGTTGTTGAGGCGGAGACGGCCTGGAAAATGGAGGTCATGAAAGGTCGAAGAAGAATTGTTGAATCCTGAGTTCCGGCTTCCGCAATCCATATAACTCCTGCTCCGCCTAATATTAGAAGAACCGTGCTGGAGAGAACTATTTTTGTGTGTGTCGATAATCTTATGGCTTGTTTCATAAACCGTTTTTCAGGCAGGAGAACAAAAAATTCGTACAGGCAAAAAAAACCAATTCCACCGCCTAAGGCGAGAAGGCTGATTATGAGGTTGATAGAAAAAAATTCATTATAAGCTTTCATGCTATCGGGAAAAAGGGAGAATCCAGCAGTACAAAAGGCAGACACTGAGTGAAAAGCGGCCAGGTAGAAAGCTTTTCCGCACGGGAAAAATCGCATCCAGGAAAGTCCAAGGAAAATGGTTCCGGCCAGCTCGAATAAAAGGGTGAAAAGAAGGATAATTTTTGCAAAGCGGATCATGTCAACAGATGTTGGCCGGGTTATTGATTGTCTCAGCAAAGTTTGACCGCTGATAGACAGCCTGCCGCCTATGCCTAAAACTACAAAGGTTATTATTATCATATATCCCAGACCGCCGATTTGAAAAAGCGCAAGGATAATAATTTGCCCGAAGCGGGAATAGAATGATCCTGTGTCCACAACTACCAATCCTGTTGTAGTGACAGCGGAACTGGCTGTAAACAGGGCATCCAGAAATGATTGACCATATCCGCTGGAACAGGCAGCCGGCAAGGTTAGAAGAAAAGCGCCGATAAAAATCAGAAAAAGAAATCCAGCTACAATTAGCTGCATGGATGTAGGTTTTTTAAATAGTCCTGCCATCTTGAACCGCAACAGCGAGCGCATTCCCCGTAGCTTGCTGCGGGGTTAGCGAGTGAATATAAAAAAAGCAAGTTTCCTTACGGTCGAAGATTCCCTGCGGCTTGCCGCAGGGAATCTTCAATTTTGACGGATTTATATTTATTATCTATTCAGCATTTATACCGGATGTCAACCTTGACAATATCAACCATCCATTGTAATTGGAAAGGGTACTATTTAGGTTGTTTAGGCTGTAGGCTGTTAGGCTGTAGGAAAAAATTGTAGTCACTGCAAAGCAGTGCAGGTTTGAGAATACGGCCTTGTATTATCTTACAAACACCTGATTTTCGCTATGTGTTGCCAAGAGCTATGAGACGAAGTGACCCTATCAATGACTAAAAAAACTAACAGCCTACAGCCTAAATTCCTACAGCCTAAATAACTTTTATAATACAATTTAAAGACATTTTTTGCAATGTTTTTGTGAAAATGACTGAGCATGACACTTTAAATCAATCGAATTACGGCACAGTTATTTCCGTTCGCGGGAGTGTAATTGATGCTCATTTCCCCAAAAGACTTCCTCATATTCACAACCTTTTGAGAACAGGCGATAACGGAAGGATAGCTGTCGAGGTGGAGACCCATCTCAGCGCTGAAGTTATTCGTGGTGTTTCGCTGACCCTGACCCAGGGGCTGGCTCGTGGTTCGCAGGTTATTGATACTGGCCGGCCTTTGAATGCACCGGTAGGCAAGTGTTTGCTCGGCAGGATGTTCAATGTATTTGGCGAACCTATCGATAGAAAAGGTGAAATCAAAGGCGAAGAATGGCGTTCCATTTACAGGGAGCCTGTGCCCATCAGTCAACGGGCGACAAGGCCCGAAATTTTTGAAACCGGCATAAAGGCTATTGATGTTCTAGCTCCCATGGAGAGGGGAGGAAAGGCCGGTCTTTTTGGTGGAGCCGGTGTCGGCAAGACAGTAATAATTACTGAAATGATACATAATATTGTTGGCCGACGTGAGGGGGTCAGCATCTTTTGCGGTATTGGTGAAAGATGCAGGGAAGGGGAGGAGCTTTACCGCGAGATGAAGAAGGCCGGGGTGCTTGACAACACAGTAATGGTGTTCGGACAGATGAATGAACCGCCAGGGGCCAGGTTTAGAGTAGGTCATGCAGCGCTGACCATGGCCGAGTATTTCAGAGATGACGCGAGGCAGGATGTGCTGCTTCTAATCGACAACATTTTTCGCTTTATCCAGGCAGGATCAGAGGTGTCCGGGCTCATGGGACAAATACCTTCCCGCCTCGGGTATCAGCCAACCCTGGGAACGGAATTAGCCAGGCTGGAAGAGAGGATTTGCAATACAGCAACCGGCGCAATTACCTCGACTCAGGCCGTATATGTGCCTGCGGATGATTTTACAGATCCCGCGGCGGTTCATACCTTTTCTCATCTTTCCGCATCCATAGTATTATCAAGAAAAAGGGCCGGCGAAGGATTATATCCAGCCATAGATCCGCTCAAGTCCGGATCTAAAATGCTTGTGCCTCCTGTAGTTGGAATGAGGCACTACCGTGTGGCACAGGATGTGCGTAAAACACTTGCGACATATGAAGAACTGAAAGACATCATTGCTATGTTAGGGCTGGAAGAGCTATCGCTGGATGACAGGCGGATTGTGCGCCGTGCCAGACAATTGGAACGGTTTATGACCCAGCCTTTTTTTACAACGCAGCAATTTACAGGCTATGAAGGCAGGATGGTTGACCTGAAAGAGGCTTTAGATGGTTGCGAGCGCATATTGAATGATGAATTTTCCGATTATCCTGAGAGAGCGTTCTATATGATCGGAAATATTGAGGAATTGAGGAGATGAATTGAGGGATTGAGGAATTGAGGGATTGAGGAATTGAGGGATTAGAACGTAAAAAAAACTGTAGGGGCGACCCTTGTGTTCGCCCTTGTGAGGGATTGGGGGATTGAGGGATTAAAATCAATATAATACCTTCAATTCCTAAATTCCTAAATTCCTAAATTCGCAATTAAGAGAATTATATTATAATTTTTTGTGTCTTAGTGCCTTAGTGGCCGAACTATTACAAAAAAATGAAGCTTAAGGTTTTGCTCCCTACAGAGGTTCTTGTTGACGAAGAGGTTGTCAAGGTGATTGCCGAGGCTGAAAACGGTTCTTTTTGCCTTTTGCCCCGTCATGTTGATTTTGTGGCTGTCATTGTTCCCGGTATTTTTTGTTTTGTAACACCCGATCTCGTCGAACAGTTTTATGCTGTTGATGAAGGTATCCTGATCAAATGCGGCCATGAGGTTATGCTTTCCATTAGAAATGCCGTGCGGGGTCCTGATCTTGGAGTGTTGAAAAAAACTGTTCAAAAACAATTTGTTGAGCTTGAAGATCGGGAAAAAATGTCGCGTTCTGCATTAGCCAGGCTCGAAGCCGGTTTTATCAGGCGCTTTATGGATCTTGAACCGCAACAGCGAGCGTATTCCCCGTAGTCCCGCTTTAGCGGGACGGGGAATGCGAGCGAATCCAAAAATAGCAAACTTCCTTACGGTCGAAGATTACCTGCAGCTTGCTGCATGGAGCTTCAAAAACAGGGGTTGACAGCATAAGCACTGAAAAAAATGAACATCGAACGGATTAAAAGATGAACATCGAACATCGAACGTCCAACATCGAATGTTGAATGGGAAAAGATGAAGAAACAGAGGTCAGAGGTCGGAGATCGGAGGTCAGAAAAACAGCAACTAAATATCCCTGAACCATAATTTAGAATATCGAACAAGGAATAATGAATTTCGAATGTCGAAGGAAAAAACTTCATAATTCGACTAGGCGTGTTTCGATATTTGATATTCGCATTTTGCTAAGAACCTCTGAACACTGAACCTTTATTTTTCATTTGGTGTTTGTTTTTTTATTCGATTTTTAAATAATTTGAGGAGCGGAGCGACATCATTATTCGACGTTCGATGTTCAATGTTCGATGTTGGACGTTCATCTTTCAAAACAATCCGGTATGGCATAAATGCAACCTGTGAATAAAAAGCATCGACAGTCAGGTGATAAATTTAGCGAAACAGTGGGAGCCAAAGAGGTTCGCAAGATCAAAGCGCGTCGTGAGAAGGAGAGTGTCGTCTGGTTTGGACTGGGCATGTTCGGCGTCCTTGGATGGTCGGTAGTTATTGCCACCTTGCTTGGCATCGGCCTGGGCGTCTGGATAGATATGAAATGGCCGAGCCGCTATTCCTGGACATTGATGCTTCTCATCATCGGCCTTATTTTAGGTTGTTTAAACGCATGGTTATGGATAACATCCGAGCGAAAGATGATTAATAAAGAGTAATTACTCAGGTGGATAGGCTGAAGGCTGAAGACTGTTAGGAAAAAGCAAAAATACGGAGCATTTTGAAGCCATGTTTGGTGCAAGAATCAGACCCGCCCGCCTCGCCTGATCTCGCAATGGCGGGCAGGTATTTCCGCCAAAGTACGGCAATCGTGCTCTTCTGACCCCTTCAGCCTTCAGTCTAAACAGCTTCAGCCTGACTACGTGAGTAGTCACGATAAAGAGACAAAAAAGAATGAGTGAAGTTGTAATCCTCATAACGGCTTTTGCCGCAGGCATAGGTCTCGGTACATTTTACTTCGGAGGCCTGTGGCTGACTGTTAAGCGGCTTCCTAAGGTCAGAAGGCCGGCGCTTTTGAGTATGTGCAGCTTTTTTGGACGCCTTGGAATAATTCTTTTTGGATTTTATCTCATCATGGACGGTCATTGGGAACGGATGATAGTCTGTATGATCGGTTTTTTAGTAATGCGGGGAATTCTTGTGCGTGTATGGGGGCCGGTGAGAGGCCGGAGGTCGGAGGTCAGAGGTCGGAAGTCGGAGGTCTGAAGTCAGAGGTCGGAGAACCAGCAACGAGGAACCAGCAACGAGGAACCAGCGCAGTAAGCAGTAGGCAGTAGGCAGTAAGCAGCAACGAGTAACGAGAAACGAGAAATATGCATATAACTCCTGATTCAATAATTTTATTTCAATTGGGGCCTGTTTCACTTAATGCGACCATACTGTTTACATGGTGCATAATGGCGTTGATGACTGTCGGGTCCTGGCTTGTGACCAGAAAGCTTTCCTCAGCAACACGGCTGTCTCGATGGCAGAACCTTCTTGAAGTACTGGTAACCGGCATAAGGGATGAGATTCGTGAGATCAGCGGACAGGATCCGGGCAGGTACCTGTCCTTTGTGGGCACACTCTTTTTATTTATTGCGGTTTCAAATCTTTTAAGCATCATCCCCGGATATAACCCGCCGACCGGGTCACTTTCAACAACGGCCGCGCTTGCTGTTTGTGTGTTTATTGCGGTTCCCATATACGGCATTACTCAAAAAGGTCTATCTTATTTTAAACAATATACCAAACCTTCGGTATTGATGTTGCCATTTAATATTATAGGCGAGATATCACGCACGATTGCATTGGCTATGCGCCTTTTTGGAAATATAATGAGCGGCACGATAATTGCCGCCATCCTGCTTTCCATTACGCCCCTTATATTTCCGGTTATAATGCAGGCTTTTGGATTATTAATTGGATTGATCCAGGCATACATATTTGCAATTTTGGCGATGGTATACATTGCGGCAGGCGCTCGTGTGCGGCAAAACAAGAGTGGTCGAGTAGTCGAGTCGTCGAGTAGTTAACCACTCGACCATTTTCCCACTCGACCACTCGACCATGTCCAAGCTATTACGAAAGGAGATGTATAAAATGGATAACATCGGTATTATTGGAGCTATATCCATTCTTGCGTCGGGACTGACCATCGGCATCGGTTCGATCGGTCCTGCGCTTGGAGAGGGGCGGGCATTGGCCCAGGCTTTGAGCTCTATTGCACAACAGCCTGATGAGGCCAATACAATTACACGCACCCTTTTTGTGGGTTTGGCAATGGTGGAATCAACGGCTATTTACTGTTTTGTAGTATCCATGATTCTAATTTTTGCAAACCCGTTCTGGAATTATGTAGTATCTAAAGCCGGGGGATAATCCGTGCTAATCGATTGGTTTACAGTAATTGCTCAGATAATAAATTTTCTGGTGCTTGTTTATCTTCTTAAGCGTTTTCTTTACGGCCCCATTATTAAGGCCATGGACAAGCGACAGGAGAAAATCGCTCTTCGTCTGGAAGGGGCGCGCAAAAAAAAGCAGGAGGCCGAGCAGGAGGCCGAGCTTTTTCTTCAAAAAAACAGGGAGTTTGATACCAGGCATGAAGAGATGCTTTCTCAGATCAAAAAAGAGGCTGAAGCCCGCAGAGTAGAGCTTATAAAGGAGGCTCGCAGTCAGGTTGATGCCGATATGGCCAGATGGTATGGGGCTATCCAGAAGGAGAAAGAAACCTTTCTCCAGGATATTCGCAGGCGTACGGTGGGGCACACCTGCGCCATTGCTCGCAGGGCAATAAAGGAGTTGTCGAACGAGGATCTTGAGAATCGCATTACGAGCATTTTTATCGAGCGTCTCCAGAACATAGACAGCAATGAGCGAGAAGCGCTTGTGCAGGCCATTAAACATTCTATGGAAGGAATTCGAGTAAACAGCTCCTTTGAAATTCCAGGGGAATCGGCAAAAGAAATTGTGCGACTTTTACAAAATCTGACAACCGATCCCATTGCAGTGCGGTTTGAGATTTTACCGGAGCTTATCTGCGGCATTGAGTTAAAACTTCATGGCCGCAAAATTTCCTGGAATATAGCCGATTATCTGGAATCATTTGAGGAAAGTATGCGCGCAGCAATTGAGGCAAAAGGGATAAAAGAAACGTAACTGCTCAGATAGATAGGCTGTAGGCATTTAGGCTGTAGGCTGTTAGTTTTTGTATTCAGGTTGTTTAGGCTGTAGGCTAAAGGCTGTTAGTTATAAGCTGAAAGCCTAACTGCCTACAGCCTAACAGCCTACAGCCTAAATGCTTACAGCCTAAATACCTACAGCCTAAACAAAATGACTGAGAATAATACTACATCTAAATCCTTTCTTGATGACACGTTCATGCTGTTTGATCAATCTCTTGAAAGACACGCATATGAGCTGAAAGGGAGGGAGGTTGGAATTGTGACCTATGTTGGCCAGGGAATTGCCCGCGTTGATGGTTTGTCCGGAGTTAAATCCGAGGAAGTGATCCGGTTCCCCGGCAACATCCCCGGCATGGTTTTTAATATTGATATTTCAGAGGTGGGCGTTATTCTTTTCGGCGAAAGCGATGAGATAGGAGCAGGTTCCGAGGTATACAGAACAGGACAGGTTTTGAATGTTCCGGTTGGCGATGCGCTGATAGGACGCTTTGTGGACCCCATGGGACGCCCTCTGGACAATCTTGGTCCTGTGAAGACGTCGGAGCGGCGTCCTGTTGAACGCGAGGCTCCTGAGATTATGGACAGGGCTCCTGTTTTCGTGCCGTTACAGACAGGCCTGAAGGTTGTTGATACCTTAATTCCGATAGGGCGCGGGCAACGAGAGCTCATTCTTGGCGACCGGCAAACAGGCAAGACAGCTATTGCACTTGATACGATAATTAATCAAAAGGGAAAAGATGTGTTATGCGTTTATTGCGCTATTGGACAGAGAAGTTCCTCTGTGGCAAAACTTATTAATGAGCTTCGAAAGCACGGCGCCATGGATTACTCCATCGTCGTGGTCGCAGAAGGGGAAAGCACTCCTGGAATGCAGTTTATTGCGCCTTATGCAGCCACGTCAATGGCGGAGTTTTTTATGGAACAGGGAAGGGATGTATTAATTATATACGACGACCTCACGCGTCACGCCAGGGCTTATCGTGAGCTTTCACTTCTGTTGCGCAGACCTCCCGGCAGGGAGGCTTTTCCTGGCGATATTTTCTATATCCATTCACGGCTCCTTGAACGCTCAACCCATCTTCGAGAAGAGCTTGGAGGCGGCTCATTGAGCGCTATGCCTATTGTTGAAACAGAGGCGCAAAACATATCCGCATATATTCCGACAAACATCATCTCGATCACCGATGGTCAGATCTATCTTTCACCTGACCTTTTTCAAAAGGGTGTGCTTCCGGCAGTAGATGTTGGAAAATCTGTGTCAAGGGTGGGCGGCAAAACACAATTGGCCTCATATCGCGCAGTTGCCGGTGATTTGCGTCTTTCTTACTCGCAGTTTGAAGAACTTGAGACATTCTCCCGTTTTGCCACGCGTCTGGACGAGGAAACACGCAAAAGGCTGGAGCGGGGGAGACGGGTTAGAGAAATTCTAAAGCAGCCTCAATATCAAACTATGCCGGTTGCAGAGCAGATAGCTGTGTTTGTGGCAGTAAATAAAGGTGTCTTTGATGAATTTCCCCTTGATCGGATTCCACAGGTTGAACGGCTTATACGCAAGGAGGTCACGGCACATCTGTCCCATCTTTGCGAACGGATTGAAGCCGGCGGTCAACTAAAGGATGAGGATCAAGAGGCTATCTTGAGCATTGCCCGGAAAGCTGTTGAAAATGCTTGAATTGGTGAAACGTAAAATCAAGAGCGCTGAAGATTTGCTGTCTGTCGTGAAAACAATGAAGGTTCTTGCGGCCATAAACATTCAGCAGTATGAGAAGGCGGTTGAGTCCCTTGGCAAATACAATCGGTCTGTTGAATTCGGATTGCAGGCCGTTCTAAAACATAGGCCAGGTGGAATCCAGATAGTCAAACCTGTTTTAAAACAAAGACTCGGCGCCATTGTTTTTGGCTCTGACCAGGGCATGGTTGGTCAGTTTAATGAAGTGATAGCTCATTATGCAGTTGAAGAAATAAATACACTCAAGGTAAAACAGGAAAACCGTGCGGTTATAGCTGTTGGGCTGCGAGTTATGTCCCGTCTTGAAGAGGCCGGCCAGCCTGTTGAAGACTGCCTTTCTTTGCCAGGCTCAATAACCGCTATTACGCCGATGGTGCAGGATATTGCGCTGAAGATGGAGGCGTGGCGCTTTGAGCGGAAAATCGATCAGATCGTTATTTTTTATAACAGAACGGTTGGCGCATCTTATCGCCCCCATAGGCTCCAGTTGCTGCCGGTTGATCATAAATGGTTTCAAGAGCTGAAAAGCAGACCATGGCCATCGCGCTCTTTGCCGCTTTTTACTATGGATTGGAACCGGCTGTTTTCATCATTGATCCGCCAACATCTGTTTGCATCGGTTTTTCAAGCTTTTGCCGAATCCATGTGCAGCGAAAATGCCAGCCGTCTTGCATCCATGCAGGCGGCTGAAAGAAATATTGAAGAGCGTCTGGACGAGCTGAACTTTCAATTTCACCAGGAAAGACACACCTCTATTACAGAAGAACTATTAGATATTGTTGCAGGTTTTGAGGCGTTAAAATGAAATCGCTCCTGCCCGCCATCGCAAGCCGTACTCAATGCTCTTCGTCCTTTTGTTGCCTGCCCGCCATCGGCTTCGCCTTCAGGCGAGGCGGGCGGGTCTCGCTCAGGCGAGGCGGGCGGGTCGCTCCGCTAGTTTATAAATTGGCAGAATTTCTTATTCAAAATTCGACGTTGGATGTTGGACCTGCCCGCAATGCCTTTGGGTGGTCTTGGTAGAATATCCTGGTGTCTCGGCCCGGTGACAATGATTATGCCGCCATCGTTTGTGATGCATGGCAGGCGGGTGTTCGACGTTCATAGCCTTCTATCTTGACGGCTACGTCCTCCATTTTCCATAAGGGCTTTGACAGGTTCAAGGCTGTAAGGGGTGCCTTCTTCTATAGCCTTGAGCACTGTGCCGCCTCCGGTGAAAAAGAAGTACTGGGCGTTGTCCATGGCTGCCAGATACAGGCCAGGGCTGAGATTTTTAAATTCCTGGAGTGTATCTCCGCCGCCGTAAAGCTTTTGTGCCAGTGTATTCTTGTCAATGGTTCTGTCAAGTTTTTCCGAACCTTCAAAAAAGTGCGGCGTAAAACCCATGACCGCATTAACAAAGATAGTTTTAGCCGAACCGATAACATCGGCAACCTCAGGAACATCAAACGATTCAGGAGCAACATCAAGGAAGTATCCATATTCGTTTCCGGGCTTAAAATCCATGATGTTGAGTGTCCTGAATTTTCCCTCAACACGCGCCTGAATAGTATCCGACTCGACCACAAAGGGCAGGTCCACAATCTTTCCGGCCTTTTCATCCTGCTTGACAAGATTTTTGGCCGCATTAATGTCCGATTCGCTTACACCTGCCACCCGAATGTCGTATTTGGCGCATAAAAAGGTGTTATAGATAATGCCGCCAAGCAGCAGGTGATCAACCTTCTTGTAAATTTCGTTTAGCGGTCCGATTTTAGTGTCGTATTTTGCTCCGGCTACAACAGCCACAAAAGGTCTTTCCGGTTCCAGAACCCTTCTCAAATGAGCTATTTCCCTTTGCATTAGAAATCCGGCAAAACTGGGCAGGTACCTGGTTATATCACAGGTGGAAGCGTGGGGCTGCCATGAACCAAAAGCGTCGTTGACAAAGACGTCGGCAAGCCCGGCAAGTTGTAAGGCGAAACGCTCTCTTTGCTCGCCAATGGCCTCCTCTCCTTCAAACCAGCGTGTGTTGGGAAGATAAATGCCTCCTATCCGGCGGGCGCGCAGATCGCGTATATGCCAGTTAATGGAGGTGTCGATCTGTTTAATACCAGCATCAGGATCAACAGGAAACTCTGGCACCGAGAATTTTGTGTGCAGTTTCCGTTCCAGGTATTCAACAACAGGCTGTACAGAAGTGTTGTCTTCAACTTTGATTTTACCTGTCTTCTTGTCTCGTGTCCGGTCAA
>JAPVVG010000267.1 GCA_028571455.1 Desulfobacteraceae bacterium
ATCGTTAAGGTTTTTCGGCAGATAGATGCGGATAATTACAAAAAGATCCCCTTTCCCTTGACTGCGCATATTTGGGAGTCCGTAGCCGGAGAGTCTCATTTTGGTTTTATGCTTTGTTCCCGCGGGTATTTTCAAACTCAACTTCTTTCCTTCGACAGTTGGAACAGATATGCTGGGTCCGAGAAGGGCTTCGCTCAATTTTATTTCCCTGTTTATATAAAGGTTATATCCTTTTATACTGTAAACCGGATCGCTCAGCACTTTGGATTGAATGTACAGATCCCCTGGAGGCCCTCCATATGGACTCTGCTGACCTTTTCCTGCAAGGCGCAGTTTTTTCCCTGAAATCATTCCCTTTGGAATCTTTATTGTTACATTTTCACTGCGACCATTATGCTGCAATCTTATTGTTTTGCTTGTTCCGGTTGCCACCTCCTGTATTGTAAGCTGTAATTCATACAGCAGGTCAGATCCTTTAATCTGGGCTTGCTGATGTCTTGGACAGGAACCACCACCAAAAGGGGAATTATCCCCAAACGCAAAGCGCATACCGCCGCGCTTACCAGTGGAAAAGCTTGTGCCGCCCATACCGAACTCTCTTAGAATATCTGAAAAATCAAACCCTTTAAATATATCTTCCTGTGAATAGCGCTGCTGGAATCCGGTTGAGCCGAATGTATCATATTGACTGCGTTTTTTCTTATCGCTAAGAACAGCGTAAGCCTCGCTTATTTTCTTAAACATTTCTTCAGCCGTTTTATCCCCTTTAGTATGATCGGGATGATACTTCATGGCGAGTTTCCGATAAGCCTTTTTGATTTCTCCATCAGAAGCATTTTTGTTTACACCAAGTATTTTATAATAATCGGTTGCGGACATTTATATTTCCTTAATTATGAGACCGTTGAAAAATGTTCAATGCGATATTTTTTTACTACGAAGAGCACGAAGTAGCAAGGTTTAAAGTGTCAACTTTCAGAACTCAGCTTTCTCCCGGCAACTTTAATGCCGATCATTAGCGCAGAAAGTGCGGCAGGGGTAATTCCATCTATGCGGGATGCCTGGCCAAGTGATGACGGCCTTATGGAAGAGAGCTTTTCTTTCAATTCATTTGAAAGGCCGTGCACTCTGGAAAAATCAAAAGCTTCCGGTATTTTCATGCATTCCATATTTTTGAATTTTTCGATTTCACCCAACTGCCTTTTAATATAGCCTTCGTATTTGATTTCTATTTCCACCTGCCTGGCAACCCTTTTACTTATATAGTCAGGGCTTGTGGCTAATATTTCAACGGCATGATAGTCGACCTCCGATCTTTTAAGAATCTGATCAAGATATATACCGCTGCTCAGCGGCATTGTCCCTTTGTTTTGCAAATAATCGTTTATTTTTTCTTCCGGCTTTATAATAGTGCTTTTTATCCTTTGAATTTCTTTATTGATCTGTTTTTTTCGTTCTTTAACATCACGCGATGTATCATTATCGATTAGACCCAGTTCATGGCCCATCTCCATCAATCTTAAATCAGCATTATCTTCCCGCAGCATAAGCCTGTATTCGGCCCTTGAAGTAAATATGCGATAAGGCTCACGTGTTCCTCTTGTGACAAGATCGTCGATCATAACACCAATGTAGGCCTGAGACCTGTCAAGAATAAAGGAAGGTCTTGCCTGAACCTTGCATGCTGCATTGATTCCGGCCCATATGCCCTGGGCGGCAGCCTCTTCATAACCAGATGTTCCGTTGATCTGACCGGCCAAAAACAGTCCTGCAATCCGCCTGGTCTCAAGCGTGGGTTTAAGCTGCAAAGGGTCGATATAATCGTATTCTATGGCATATGCCGGACGCATTATTTCAGCCTCTTCCAGTCCTTTTATGGATCTGACAAAGCGCACCTGAATTTCCATGGGGAGGCTGTTCCCAAGGCCGCTGGCGTAAATTTCATCAGTGTCAAGGCCTTCAGGCTCAAGGATAATCTGGTGCCTGCCTTTATCCGGAAATCTGACGATCTTATCTTCAAAAGATGGACAGTACCTGGCGGAGACCCCTTTTATGATTCCACCATACAGGGCGGATCGTTTTAGATTGTCTTGCACGATCTTGTGGCTGTTCGGATTTGTATGTCCGATATAACTCGGAAGTTGCGGCATAATAATCTCGTTGGTGAAAAATGAAAACGGGGTAGGGGAGCGCTCTGAGTCCTGCTTTGTAAACATCGAAAAATCAATGCTTGTTTTCCTGAGTCTGGGAGGGGTGCCGGTTTTCATCCTTCCAAGTTTAAACCCCAGGTCCTTGAGATGTGCGGGAAGACCATAAGAGGCAAACTCCCCGGCTCTTCCGGCCTTGATTGAATTAAATCCTATATGTATTAAACCTCTTAAAAAGGTTCCTGTGGCCAGAACAACCGCTTTAGCCTGATATCCGAATCCTGTATTATCCTCAACGCCGGCAATTTTGCCGCCCTCTATAACAAGTTTTTCAACCATTGCCTGCTTGAGTTCCAGGCCGGGCTGTTTTTCAATTACAGCCTTCATAGCCATATGATAGCGCATTTTATCGTTCTGTGTTCTGGTTGCATGCACGGCCGGTCCTTTTTTTGTATTCAGTGTTCTATACTGTATTGCGGTTTTGTCTGCCACTTTTGCCATTTCGCCGCCAAGAGCATCTATCTCTTTTACAAGCTGCCCCTTTGCCATGCCTCCTATTGACGGGCTGCACGGCATTGCGGCAAGCTTGTCAAGATCGATTGCCATCAGAAGAACGCTACACCCCATTCTTGCTGCTGCAAGGGCAGCTTCACATCCGGCATGACCGGCGCCTACAACGACAACATCATATTTTGTCTTGTAAAAAGCCATATAATAATTTTTCGCTTTCTTTTTATAACGCAATATATATAATTGCTTTATCAGTCAGGTCAAGTAACGAATTGAGGATCATCTCCAAAAAAGTTGGTAGGATCATAAGGATTCAAGGGGTCAAGGATTCAAGGGGTCGAGTGACACGAAGTGAAGCCTCAGCGCTCAATGCTTAAGAATTATAAAGAGTTAAAAGTTTGGCAAAGGTCTTATTCAAAGGGTTCCAGGGGTCAAGGATTCAAGGGGTTAAGTTCCGTTCACTTGAACCCCAGTACCCTCGAATCCTTGAACCCTTTGCATCAACTAATCGGGAGAAGAACCCGAATTAATTATTATGAATAAAAGATATTATGATTTCAATACATATCTTAGAAGTATCTTTGGTTGCAGGGTGCAAAAAATAACCCTTGACGCGGGGCTTTCCTGTCCGAACAGGGATGGAACAATTTCAAGAAAAGGATGCATATTTTGCAATCCCCGTGGCTCAGGAACCGGCGCCCACGCAAAAGGGCTTTCGGTTACAGACCAGCTTGTGAATGGAAAAGCAAGGCTTTCAAAGCGATACAAGGCAAAAAAATTCATAGCATATTTCCAGTCGTTTACAAATACATATGCTCCCATCGACAGGCTGAAAAGCCTTTACGAAGAGGCTATGGCAATAGATGACGTAGTTGGCCTTTCAATCGGGACAAGGCCTGATTGTGTGGATGAACCGATTTTGAATCTTCTTCAGGGTTATGCAAAACATCATCAAATCTGGATCGAATACGGCTTGCAGTCAGCACATGATGCCACGCTTGCCCTGATAAATCGCGGTCATGATTTTCAATGCTTTAAAAAAGCGGTAGAGGCAACCAGAAACAGGAGTATAAAAGTATGCGCGCATGTTATTTTAGGGCTTCCTGATGAAAAAAGAAGCCATATGCTTGAAACGGCAAAAGCGGTTGCGAAAATGGAAATTGATGGTATAAAGATTCATCTCCTGTATGTAGTAAAAGGAACAGAACTTGAAAAGATATACCAGCAGGGTAGATACAAATGCCTTGAGCAGAAGGAATATGTCAACCTGGTATGTGATTTTCTGGAACTTATTCCGCATAATATGGTAATCCAGCGTCTTACCGGAGACCCTCACCCTGAAGAGCTTGTTGCGCCGGCATGGTCTTTAAGGAAAACTGAAACGCTGGCTTTAATAAAGAAAACTCTGGAAAAAAGGGATTCATGGCAGGGAATAAAAATGAGTAACTCAGGTGGATAGGCTGAAGGCTGTTAGGCTGTTAGGAAGGGATTGAGGGATTAAAAGATGAACGTCCAACATCGAACACCCGCCTGCCATGCATTACAAACGATGGCGGTATGATCATTGTCACAGGGCCGAGGCACAAGGATATTCTATCAAGACTACTCAAAGGCATTGCGGGCAGGTCGAACGTCCAACGTCGAATGATGATGTCGCTTCTCAAAAATCCCCTCTAACAAGAGGGGTGGACGCAGAGCGGACGGGGTGTGTAAAAAGGGGATCAGAGGATTGAGTAATTGAGGAATTAAAAGTAACAACATCCTTCAATTCCTGAATTCCCCAATTCCTTAATTCCTCAATTATTACAAAATGTTAAGAAAGGATAAATAAGCACATGGAAAGAACATTATCTATTATTAAACCTGATGGAGTAGCTCGCAGTCTTATCGGTGAAGTGATTACGCGATTTGAAATTAATAATCTGAAAATCGTTGCCATGAAGATGATTTATATGACTAAGGCACAGGCGCAAGGCTTTTATGCTGTACATAAAGAACGCCCCTTCTTTGACAGCCTTACCGATTTCATGTCATCCGGCCCTGTTGTTGTTATGGTTCTTGAGGGTGAAAATGTAATTGAGAAATACCGTGAATTAATGGGAGCTACTGATTATAAGGAGGCCGCAGAGGGGACTATCCGGA